>JAGHSL010000287.1 GCA_018065885.1 Candidatus Limimorpha equi | reverse complement strand
ACATACACATCCATCCACTTCGAAAGCTGGTTCGACGGGAAGGAATTGAAATACATGGTCTGGTCGTAAGACGTACCTGCATTCAAACCTTGACCACCCATTTGGGTAAGGATGACATCCGTTTCATTCGGAATGGCATAATCCATCGAAGCTATCGACAACTCGTTGATTTTACGCTGGATAGCCTTGCGTGCTTCAGGATCGCTGGTCTCGTGCAACTTATCGTACATCAGCGAGATGCTGTCCAAATAGACCTTTTCGGCTTCCCAATTGGTGGTGCCAATCTTGTCCGTTCCCTTGAACATGATGTGTTCAAAATAATGCGCCATGCCCGTTGCATCGGCAGGGTCGTTTTTGCTGCCCGCATGAACATAAACACAGCCATAGATTTCAGGTGTTGCGTGGTCTTCGCACATCACCACTTTCAGACCATTATCCAAATGTATGGTCTTGGTTTTCAAGTCTTCCTGCTGGGCAAAAGAGAGACCCGCCACCAGCAGAAATGCAAATAATAAGGTAACTTTTTTCATTGTGTATAATATTAAGTTGATTATCAAACGGACAAAGGTAGTGATTATTGTCAAGGCATTGAATCTCAAACAATAAAAAATCACCGCAAGAATTATCCTGCGGTGATTTTTTAGAAGTTTTCAGTTTTTACTGATAACGTTCAGGAACATATTTTCTGCCATTCTTGTAATTGTCAAGACCTTTCTTCAGGAAGCTGAGGAAAGCGGCTTTGTCCTTACTGTAAGAACGAGGAATCATCAGCATGTCACCATCGTTGTCAAGCAGCACATAATAAGGCTGTGCGTTGGCGCCGAAACGAGTTTCCTGGAAGTCGATGTTCTTCGAACCGATGGTCTTCTTCACCTTGCCGTTCTTTTCGGAAACGGTCCAGTCTTCCTCAGCCATCTCAGTCTTGTCGTCAACATAAAGAGCGACAATGACATATTCATCACGCAACATTTTCAGCACTTCAGGATCGCTCCAAACGCTGTTTTCCATTTCACGGCAGTTGTTGCAACCGTGACCTGTGAAGTCGACGAAGACAGGCTTGTCTTGTGCACGGGCACAGCTCAAGGCTTGTTCGTAATCGAAATAACCGCTCAAATCGTGAGGCAGTTCAAGGATGTCGCCATATTTCGGTTCTTCGCAAATGTCGGATTCAATCTGTGAATCAACGTAAGTGATGGTCTTGTTCAGGTTGAAATCCAAGGTCTGTTGTGGAGGCAGATAGCCCGACAGAGCCTTCAGAGGAGCGCCCCACATGCCAGGAATCATATAGATAACGAAGACGAAGTCGATGATGATAAGCACCAAACGGAACACGCCCAGTTCCTTGACTTCCTTTTCGCCCTTGAAGCGAATCTTGCCCAAGAGGTAGAAGCCCAGCAAGGTGAAGCACACGATCCAAATGCCGAGGTAGACTTCGCGGTCGAGCAAGCCCCAGCCATAAGCCTGGTCAGCAGTCATCAGGAACTTGAAGCCGAGGGCAACTTCGACGAAGCCCAAAACGACTTTCACTGAGTTCATCCAACCACCGCTCTTTGGCAGTTTTTGCAGCATGTTCGGGAACATGGCAAACAAGGCAAAAGGCAATGCAAATGCAATTGAGAATGCCAGCATGGAAATGATTGGTGCCCAAACCTGACCATTAGTGGATTGAATCAAAACCGTGCCCACGATAGGACCTGTGCAAGAGAACGAAACCAGCACCAAAGTCAAGGCCATGAAGAAAATACCGCCGAGATTCTTTGTGTTCTGCTTTTCATCGCTCTTATTCAACATACCGCTGCCCAAGGTGATTTCAAATGCGCCGAAAAATGAAGCGGCAAACACCATGAACACGATGAAGAATATCAAGTTAGGAATCCAGTTGGTAGCCAGCCAGTTGAAGATACCCGTCGTAACACCTTCACCGCCAATAAAATAGGTAACAAGAATCAGGATGGCAATTGGCAGAGTGTAAAGCAACACGATGAAGAGGAAATACATCAAAGCCTTGAAGCGACCTTCCTTCTTGCTTTCGCCTTCACCATGCATGAAGAACGACACGGTCATAGGCACCATTGGGAACACGCAAGGTGTCAGCAATGCGGCAAAGCCCCAGAGGATGGCGGCCAAAATCATGCCCCAAAGACTGGTATCAGTGCTTTCGGCACCTTCGGAAGTAAAATATTCGTAATCATCGCCACCAGCTTTAATCACCTGATTGTCTTCTTGATTATCGGTTTCAGTCTCTGCAATTTCTTCAATATCGGCAGGCATTTCGCCATTGGCGCCAGCCACCTTCACTTTGAAGTCTTCGACCAACGAAACACAACCGCCTTCCTTGCAAGCCTGATAGGAAATATCGCCAACAACAGTAAATGGCTGATCGGTCAGTTTCTTCAAGCGCTGTGCGTAAGTCGCTGTGCCAGAGAACTGCACATACTCGACTTCAAAAATATCGTCATAATAGTTTTGGCCAGGAGTGACATCTCTTCCCGTTCCGACAAGTTCGTAGAACTCGTTAGGTTCAATTTCGAAAACCGTAGGCATTGGACCCATATCCGGCATCGAAGTGGAATAAATGTGATACTCAGGATCAACCGTTGCAGTTGCAACTAAATCAAACTCAGTCTCATTGACATTTTCGATTGAAAACGCCCATTTGACAGGGTCGACAATCTGCGCCTTTACGCCAAAAGGCATTATGGCCATGAAAGCCACAAGCAGACAAAGGAATAATTTCTTCATTTTAAGTAAAGATTTAGTTAAAAAATTGAATTCAATAATTGGGGCAAAAATACAAATTATTAGTTTACGACAATCGGTTTTTTTCCTTTACCGTTTACTTTACGAACTTCACAATACAATCAATGCAAATGGGCTGAGAACTAATATCATCAATAAAGACATTCGCGTGATGCAAATCTTCCAAAACAAGACGATTAGAGATGTAATTGACTCCTTGCCCCGACCTGTTGTCATGAAATCCTTTTGAAAAAGCCAACCTATCAACTTCTTCCTTTGTAGCGAGGCGAAGACAACGGACATAAGGTTGAGTGAGAATGATTCGGAACAGGCCATCAGAATCTCGCGTAAAGCCCACTACATGCATAGCGGTTTCAGGGAAAAGAAAATTATGAAGGGCAATAGCTTCAAGTGCTTTCTGAGTAGTTGAATAAATGGAAGCACGTTCTTTGACGACAGAAGTGTCACCCGATCTGTAATAGACCTTCGCCTCTGCTCCTTGGGCTATCATCGGCCCAAAAGTGCCCGTCAATATTTCATCCGAATTCTCGACCCACAGACGAGAGGCTTTCGCCCATTGTTCGATAAGCCGTTCTTGAAGCTCATCTACTTGCCAGTTGCTTGGGCCATTTTGGCCACATTCAGCATCTCCACCTGTTGCAAGGCTTGCTCTCGCGTAACTTGCGATGATGGACGCCCCAATAAGAGCCGAACCTGCCTTGCAGAGTCCTGCATGCTCTGGAATAGTGTATCGAGGAAAGTTTGTCGTTCCATTTTGTATATCGTTTACAAGGTCATCAACGAGTCGCAAGGTCGACAAAACAAAGCCTTCTTTATAAATGGCTTCATAAATGTCTTGAAAACCGTTCATCGTCCTTTACCATTTTAATTTACAAGCGCAAAGATACAACAATTTTCGAAATGGCCTTATTTTTTAAGACTATCTGTCGGAAGCTCAACATTCCCATAAAATAGCGAAAGGCATTCTTGTAATTGATGTTCCTGTGAATAGCTCCTGAAACATCACAAATCACTGACATCCAATAGGTCAATGCCAGAATTCAAAAATAACCAAGATTAAATTCGTCAATGAGTATCAAAATTATCAATACTCACCTAAATCAACAAATTCATCATTCTCAAAAGCCCAATCATAAGTAAAACCATAGTGATTAGGTTCAACTCTTATATGGTTATTAACAAACTTGACTTTCATATCTCCCCATGTTTGAGGTGCTTTTAAACTCCATGACTTTCCATCTTTAATCCGATAGATAAATATTCCAGTTGGAGTTGACATACCTTCATTAATTCTAGATGCAATTATAATCTCATCTTTCCCATCTGAATCAATATCATATTGAGCGATTGCATATTCCCAATCACTATAATACTCATCAAAATCATAATCACTTTCCACAACCGCCAATATATCATCATATCCAATATTTGTCCTATCCCCATATTCATCAATTAGTTGGGCAAATAAACCGATTTGATACTCAAACATTACAATCTTCAAATTACGACCTCTATATTCAAAAGTTACGCCATTATTGCTTTCATCTCTTGAAGGTTTATACAATTTATAATTTGACACCCCATAGACGAAACACTGATTCTCTTCTGAAGTATAACCCTTATCTGAGTCAACATCTTCAATTGGTTTTTCCGAAGACATATCACTAACAGTAGAGATAGTGTCTTTTTCAATAGTTCCTTCGATACTATCGGGATTAGATGTAATATCACAAGCAGAAAAAACAAGTGAAACACAAAATAGCAGAACAAACTTTTTCATTTCTTAGTAAATTAATTGTGTAAAGATAAAACAATATTAAATTCAAATCAACAATAAATGATTTTTTCAACATATACAGATCAGAAACACTTTATATAGTTCAAATTGTCATATATTCAATGCTTTTGAAGAATATAAAAACAGCAATTACACTTTCTCTTTCACTTAAAGTGAATTACATCAAACAACATTCAAAAACAGATTTCGTATCTTTTTGCACTTTATATCTGTCGTCAATTCGTTGCCCGACTACCCACAAAATATCGCCATTTGCCGAAACTAACAGCCATTGGTTCTCTTTCTGATTATTTGTATATTTCTGATTTACAAAGAAATCGCTCAGCAGCTTGGAGCCTTTCATGCCGAAAGGATGGAAACGGTCGCCCTGCTGCCATTGGCGCAAAGTCAACGGAAAATCGATTTTATCCAAATCAAAAGTTCCGACTGAAGATTTTTTTTCCACTTCAAAACCTTCCCATTTCTCAAAATAAGCGCAATGCATCCTGAAAGGCAAATCGAAATCCTCCTGTCCGGCTTCAATGGTGTAGATTTCATCCGACTTTTCAGAAATTTCAGTCAATTGCAGCACTTCGCGTTCAATCGTCACTTGATGCGAAGACGAATAAAAATGTTTTCCAAGACCATTCTCTAAACCATCAAAAATGAAACGGCATTGGTCGGTATTGAACCCGTATTGCCGCAACCATTCAAAGAGCAACTGAAAACCGTTATCACATTGAAAAACAGACTTTTCAACACTCTGAACCGAGCCGTCAACCGAAACCAACTGCGAAAGCCTTTCATTCAATAATTGACGATACAGTTCATTTTCCGAAGCCAAAAATCCAATTGATTTTCCGATTGAATTTCGTGCATCGGCAGAGATTTCATCCATCAAAGGCATCAGCTGGTTGCGAACCTTGTTGCGCAGATAAACCGTTTCTGCATTGGTATGGTCTTCACGCCAAACGATTTGGTTTTCAACAGCATACTTTCTAATTTGTTCCCGCGATGCCCACAGCAAAGGCCGAATCAAGACACCGTTTTTCGGTTTCATGCCTTTCAAGCCGTGCAAACCTGCTCCGCGCAGCAAATTGATGAAAAAAGTTTCAATCTGGTCGTCGGCATGATGCGCCAAAACGATTTTATCGTAACCCAATTGTAACCTCAGTTCTTCAAACCAGGCATAACGCAAATCACGCGCCGCCATCTCAATGGAAACACCTTTCTCTGCCGCATATTTCTCCGTATCAAAATGATTCACAAAACATTGCAAATCATTTTTTCTGGCATAATCACGCACAAACTGCTCATCGCCATCGGATTCCTCGCCGCGCAAATGAAAATTGCAATGCGCCACGACAAAATGTGCGCCCGCCTTTTGCATCAAGTCGGTCAGGACCATCGAGTCCACTCCCCCACTCACGGCCAGCACCAGTTTTTCGTCCGGCTCAAACAGGTGATACACCTTATTATATTGTTGCAATTCGGAAAGCATCAGTATTTGATTTTAAAATAGTCAAGCACCATCTTGTATTCATCTTGCGCTGTCAAGCAGGTATCTCGCAAAAAACCAACGACTTGCGGCCAGTCGTTCAAGCCTCGGTAATAATAGAATTTCAAGGCATCAGTAATGATAAACGGCACAATTCCATTTGCCAAACATTCCCTGAACATAATCAGTCTGCCTACTCGACCATTCCCATCTTGAAACGGATGTATGTCTTCAAAACGTTTATGGAAATCGAGAATATCATCAAAACACTTGATTTTCTTTGCATTATATTCCGAAAGCAAAGCCTTCATCCGTACATGAACAT
>JAGHSL010000399.1 GCA_018065885.1 Candidatus Limimorpha equi | reverse complement strand
TGATTTCGGTGTTCATGGCCGTTGTGATTTCGATGCTGAGTTCCACTTTCTGGTTGCTGTTGATGTCGCCCGATTTGGCGCAATAATCGCCTTCAAATGGATTTTCGGAAACCACTCTCCAAGGATTGTGTAACCGTTGAGGCTCCAGTCGAAACTGCTGAAATCGCCTGTTTCAAAGCCTTCAGTGACATTGCCTAATGGAAGCACTTCGCTGTATTCGAGTTCGTAATTGCCTGATGTAACGGTGATGATGAAATTGTAGGCTACGCCAAGTTCGGCATCATCGGCAACGGTGAAGGTGAAGTCTGCATTGAAAGTGCCGTTGGCTTCGACATTGCCGATGTTGAAAGAGGTTTGTCCAGCAATGACTTCATCAGGAGGCAAAATGTGCATTGTGGTTGAAGCTGCCATGCTGCCGCCATTATTGATACCATTGATGTGCAAGGTGACGGTCTCGCCAGGTTCGATGCAACCATTGTTGTTGCCTTCCGAATCATCGACAGTGATTTCTGCGATAGCGAAATCCGGGGCATACAGGGTCATGTTGAATTTGCTTTGCCATGTGTCGGTGCCATCGGTGCAGGTCAGGATGAACTGGACTTGGGTGTCGTTTGGCACGGCATCGCTGATGGTCACGCTGAAAGCATTTTCAATGTCCAAGGTTGCGCCGCCATCAATGCTGCTGATGGTTTCGGTACCATCGATGATGGTAACGTATTCTGAATCAGAGGTGATAGACGCAGTGACATTTGCAGCATCAACTTGACCGACGTTCTTGAATTGCATGTTTAGTCCAAAGGTCTCGCCAAAGTCGGCCTGACCGTTTTCATCGTTGACGACGAAATCGTTAAAGATAACGTAAGCGCAATTGCCTGGCAATGTGATGACTGGTAATGTGGTCGGCCAAGCATCGCAACCGGTAATAATGAGACTCATTTCGCCAACGAAATCAATAGGTTCGGCAAATGTGATTTCAGCCACGCCGTTTTCGTCGGTGTTGGCGGTGCCAATCAGATCTTCGCCGTGGAATAGGCTGCAACGGAAATTGAACAGTCCATTGCCGTTGCCATCGGTTACGGTGACGGTAGTGTTGGCAATGCCAACGAGCAGTTCGGAAGTGTAATCCACTTCAGGTGTGAAAGGCTCATCGTGCCAAGGACTGACGGCCACGTCACCCATGATGTTCAGGTCGTAGAAATTCCAACGCAAGGCGTTTTCTTCCCACTGACCAGGAGCATTAACCCATGGTGCAGTCTGGCATTTTGCTTCTCTCATGGCCAAGCCGGCGTATGGGATGCGCTCGTGGAAGAAAGCATCTTCAGTCTCGCGGTGCAAGTGTGCGGCAGGACCTTCGGTCTGGCCTTCGTTGAACCAGCCATAACGTGAGTTACCGAAAGTCGCTACGGCAAAATTGGCAATTTGCGTCATCTTTTCAAGGATGCAGTTGTCGGTGAAGTCGCCGCAAATGCAGCCCGAGGTGTGGAAGAAAGTATAGTTGTGGTCAATGCCGTTGGCAGCACTGAAATTGTTATCGGTGATGTCGCTGTTGTACCAGCCTGCAACGTAATTCGTGTTGGCGTGGCCGTCGTGATGCACATAGCCCTTGCCTTCGTTGATGGCGTTTCTCAGACGTGAACCGCTCCAGTTGCCTTCTTCTTCGTAAAGGCGTGTGAATTCGTAATTTTCAGGGATGCCAATGGTGGTATAACCGTTGTCATCGCGTTCACCGATAAGCAGTTCAAGGTATTGGCTGCCATTGGTTTCAGGGCCATCGTAAAGGTGTTCGCCACCCAAGATGATATTGTGAAATTCGCCAAGGACAGGCTCGCTTTGATAGGTTAAAGTCTTGTGCATGATGTTGTTCAATTCGCTCTGCGTATCGAAGCACATACGGCCAATGCCGAGTTCGGGCAGCAGGTCGTCTTCACCGATTTCGCCCCATCTGTTGTTGCCGTTGTCGTTCCAGTTGCCGTCCAAGGCAGCATAATAAAGGTCGGAAGGGATGTCGTTGTCGGTTTGGTGGCTTCCGCCAGAAAGCACGTCGCAATAAAATCCACGATATGGAATATCGGGCACATCGCCGGCAAGGTTCACCATGATGATACCGTTGTTTTCGTATTCCTGAATGATGTAGTTGCGGATTTTTTCAGGATTGTCGACGCCTATCATGCTACTGTAAATGTCTTCAACGGCAACGATTTGCGAGCGCAAGCCGCGGGCGAGGTAGAAATTGCGGTATTCTTCAAATTGGTCAATCCATTGCTGCTTGGCGATGATGAGCAGTTCGTAACCGCTTATGGTTCTGCCTTTTGCGTTGTAACTTTGCAGCATCTCAGGATTCTGTGCCAATCGTTTTGCATTGTTGACATTGTTGGCATTGAGCCAAAGCATATTGCTGTTATCTTTCTTCGAGGCGGTCACTTTCACCTTGACATTGGCGGTGGTGGCATACATCACTTTGCCTTCCACGGGATTGTATTGAACGGGTGAAATGGCTGAAAATGCGAAGCCGATGCCATTCATATAATAGGTGCTGACTTCGCCGAAAGATTGTGCAGGATAAATTGCCTTTGAATTGTAAATGGCTTCATCCTTAACGAATTGCGTGCGCTCAGGGTTGGAATAGGTGCGGGCAGGCTGATAAGGATAGAGGCTGAAGTTGCCGTCCATTTCCACGAAATCGGAGAGTTCCACTTCGATGGACTCGGCTTCGGTGCCTTGTGGCAGCATCAGGCTGACGCTTTGCCAAGGCAATGAGGGCTGCCCTGCCAATGCCGACTGCATACAGTCCTTAAACTGAATCTGGTCGTAACCCATAATGTGCGTTACATTAGGCTGACCGAAATGATAGCTCATTTCAACGGTTTGCGCCATTGCGAAAATGCAAACCATTGAAAGAATGAAAGTTAAACTTAATTTTTTCATTATTATTGTGATTAAAATGATTTCTGACCGCAAAGTTACAAAAAAAAGGCTCGGCGTTTCATTTCGCAAAGCCTTTTTGAAAAATCACGATGTCTTTAATTCATGTTTGTTTTCCAAACTTTTTGTTACCTTTGCGCAAAATTACCAATCTATGATTAGAAAGTTTTTTTCCATGGCTTTAATAGCCGCCGTTTTATGCGTTTTTTCGGCTTGCAAAGAAAAGCATTCGGCAAAATACACCGAAATGGAAGCTGATATTCAAACAGTTGAACAACAGATTTCCGAAACCAACGATTGTGATGAATTGCAACTCGTTTATTTCGGCATCCTCGGCTTGCGTTCCGACCTAACATTGCCAGAAGAGGAAGGCGGCCTTGCCGAAACGGAGTTTGAGGAAATCAGCAACAAAATTAACGACCTTGAGGTGATGCTGAAAACCAAGACCCAACAACTCGATTGCTTCAACAACGACAGTATCAACGATGTGCTTGATACTATGGAAAGCGAAGAGTTTGAGGATTACAACGTGTTGTAAATCAATACTCCTGAAATCATCCAGTGACTGAAACTATCACCTTCGTCAGCTCCTTGCGGGATGGCGATGCGCAGGGTATGTCTGCCTGGTTCCATGTCTTTCAAATCGAAATAGACGGGATTGGTTGCCGTGCCTGGGCACCAGCCTGAACGGGAATAGTCGGACGATGAAACACCGTTCCAGAAGTTGCCCGAAACAGGATTCTGCTCTCTAAATGTCGCGCAATCGCAACGCCAAGGCGTGTGCGTGAAACGCTTTTCTCCATCAATGAAAATCGTGTTTTCCTTCGGATTGAATTCATCGCCGTTGTCCCAGCCGCCGTGTCCCGTACTGATGTAACGCAGGCGAAGATCTGTGGCATTTTCGGGTACATCGAATTCCACTTCCAAAGTGTCGTTCAGGAAAAGCCTGCCATAGTTTTGTCCAGCCATTTCCATCACGTTGCAAGTGTTGAATAGCGGAATGCTGTGATGTTTTCCTGAATTTGCAGTCCATTCATAATCACCGGGATAGGCAAGAATATCTAAAGTGATTTTGTGACCGCCGCCATCGTAGTTTCCGATGAAAGCACCAATCAGCACATCACCGCAAAGATGGTCGTTGAGTTCGGTGATTTCCATCTTGTAATGGTTTTCATCAGCCCAATCCAAACCATCTATTTTCACTCTTTCATTGAAAAATCCAGCCCCAAAGGAAGTGAAGAAACGCACCAGTTCAATGGGTGGCAGATAGTCGTCTTCGGCCTTGATGCCCTGGTATTTTTTGCCATCTTTTCCCGTGAAAACGGGCAAGGCTTCAATGCCGTTTTGCAAACCATCCAGCAGACTTTTGGCCTTGTCGGTCGGGATAATGAAAACCGATGCGGTGCGGTCGTAAGCATCGCCATTGGAGCGTTGCCTGATGTCGGCAAACAGTTGGTAATGCTCTGGAATTTCAGGAAGTTTTACCCGTTTTACAATCACCGAACCGCTTGAAAAATGAATGGCGGTATCGAAAGGCAATTCTTCTTTAAAATTCTCATACTCAGCGAAATTGATTTGGTCGTCATTGAAAATCGGAAAGCGCATCACGAGTCTGTCCTTGCGGATTTGGCTCATTTGCCGTCCGCTGATGCGTTTGCCCATTTCGGCAGGCAACAGCGTTTTTGCAATGGTTTTATCCTTTTTGATTTCCGTGAGGTCGGTGAGATAGGAACCGTTTCGCGCACAACGCACCATGACACCATTCAGTTTCCCCAAACCCGGCATGGGCGTGGCATCGAAACCGAACTTTTCCGTCATCCAGATTTCAATGGTATTGGAGTTGATGCTGGTCTTGTATTTCGTGCAGGAGTAGCCTAAAACGTTTTCTTTTCCTTCGTTGCTAAAATCTGTTGAATCAAGATGATAGCAACTCGAATAAATGCTGTCTGTGTATTGTAATAAGGTGTAGACCGAATCGACGGAGAAATCGACGTAGGTCACGCTTTCGGCATAACCGGGAATTGGATTTTGCACCTTGTCGCTGAGGCTCTTAATCTCGATGCAATTGCCCGATT
>JAGHSL010000071.1 GCA_018065885.1 Candidatus Limimorpha equi | reverse complement strand
ACTGTTGGCCTAGAGAAATGACAGTCGCCCCGAAAGGGGAACAGAATCCCGCTTACAACGCTGAACCGCATCTTTTAAATTGGCGTCGATTTAACTTGTTAGGTCGCGCCTTTTTTGTTTTTGGCCTCCAGCTATTAGCCGTTAGCCTGGCTTCGCCGCAAGTACAAGTACGGCGAAAGCCCCAACCCACGGCGAAGCCAAGCCAGGAGCCAAAGGCCAATAGCTCCCTTGGCACAATATTTGGAACTATTTTTGCGTTAGTTTCACCGAATTTCGTATTTTCGACAAATTTTTCAAAGCATGAATCTCAAACATTTCTGTTGCGCCGTCACATTGCTTGCTGCTATGCTATCAGGCTCTGTATCAGCGCAAAAGCATATCGAAAACTATCAGCCGGAATCCTTGTATAACGAGGGTGTCGTGCTGTTCCAGCATCAGGAATATGGTGCGGCTCAGGCAGCTTTCAGCCGTTATCTCGATGAAATCGGCGACAAAAAGGCCCAGCATGCGGTCGATGCGCAGTATTATGAGGCCGTCAGTGCGCTTTATCTGGGCAATGGCGACGGCGTTTCAAAGGTCTTGCAGTTCGTCAACGAGAATCCGAGCAGTCTTTGGGCGGGACACGCTAATTTCCTCTATGCCAATTCCTTGTTTAAGGAAAGAAAATTCAAGGATGCCATGCTGATTTACGAAAAGACCGACATCGCTTCGCTGACCCGCGAGGAAGCCCAGCAGCTACAGTTCAATATGGCTTACTGCCAGTTCCAGATGGACGACTTGGACAAGGCGCAGCCGCTTTTCCACGGCGTGATGCTGAATGGAGGCCCTTATCAGGATGCAGCGAGATATTATTATGCACATATCCAATATGTTAAGGGAAAAGATGATGAGGCTTTGACAAACTTTGAACGCTTAGCCAATAATCCGGCATACGCTAAAATCGTGCCTTCCTACATCATGCAAATCAACAACCGCAAAGGCGATTACCGCAAGGTTTTGGAAGATGGCCCCGAGGCTGTGCGTCAGGCCGAGAACAAGCGCAAGTCGGAGATGGCGCTCATCGTCGCCGATGCTTATTTCCAGCAGCAGGATTACGACAAGGCTTTGGAATTTTACGACATCTATGCGCGGCATTTGTCGGGCAAAGGCATTTCGCGTGAGGCCAACTACCAAATCGGCGTGAGCAAAATGATGACGGGCGATTATAAAGGCGCCATCAGCAGTCTGCAGCGCGTGGCGGGCAGCGAAGACCCGATTGCGCAATATGCATCGTATTACTTGGCTAACAGTTATGCCAAAACCGACGAACTGAAATATGCCCGCAATGCATATTATACGGCCTATTCCGCTGGTTTTGACCAATCTATCAGCGAAGAAGCCCTTTTCGATTATGCCAGACTGAGCCTTATTCCAGGTGCCGACCCTTTCAACGAGGCCGTGACTTTGCTCGATGCTTATGTGGCTGATAACCCGCAATCGGCGCGAAAGGCGGAGGCGGAAGAAATGGCCATTTACCTTCTGCTCAACGCGAAGAAAAACGATGAGGCTTTGGAACGTTTGGAATCGTTGCGCAACATCAGCCCTGAATTGCAGACAGTTTACAACGAAATGCTTTATTCGACTGGCATCGACAACTATCAGAACGGACAATACGACAAGGCGCAGACCTATTTCTCGAAGGTGCTGAACAGCCGCCGCACCGATGCCAACAAGCCGCAGGCTTGCTTCTGGCTGGGCGAGTCGGCTTACGCTTTGGGCGATTTCAAGAATGCTGGAAAATATCTGAAGCAGTTCAAGGAAATGGAAGGTGCGCAGGGATTGCCGGAATATGCGCAAGCCGATTATGATTTGGGCTACATCTATTACCAAAAGCCTGATTATGACGCAGCCATCACTTGTTTCAGAAATTTCATCCAATCGTGCGACGACCGTCAGAAAGACCTGAAAAGCGATGCCTACATCCGTTTGGGCGACTGCTTCTTTATGGACAGAAACTACACGCAAGCCATCAATTATTACGATTTGGCAACGCGCATTGGCAAACGCAATGCCGATTATGCGCTCTATCAGCAGGGTCTTTGCTATGGTGCGCAAGACAATGTGAATCAGAAGGTTAATTTGCTCAACGAGATGATGCAAACCTATCCGAGCACCAATTATTACGACCAGGCTTTGTTTGAAATCGGCAATACCTATCTCGTTCACGGCGACAAGCGTTCGGCTTTGGCAAGCTTCAACAAATTGATTAAGGAAAGACCGCGTTCAAGTTATACGCGCCAGGCCATGATGAAGGTCGGCATGGTTTATTACAATAATAATCAGTACAGTGAGGCCGTGACCAATCTGAAAACCTTGGTCGAAAATTACCCGAATACCGACGAGTCGCGCGAGGCAATGTCCATCATTAGGAATATCATGATGGAGCAGAACAAGCTGGATGAATATTTCTCGTATGCCAATTCGGTAGGCGGCACGATTCGTGTCACCGAGCAGGATTCGCTGGCTTTTGCCACGGCTGAAAACTTCTATTTAGACGGCAAATGCGAGCAGGCAACCAAGGCTTTGCAATACTATTTCGACAATTTCCGCAATGGTGCCTATCTGCTGAAGGCGCATCAATATGCGTTGGAATGTGCCGAAAAGGTTGGCACTGAGGCTGATGTGGTTTCGCATATCGATTACATTCTCGCTCAACCCAATAACGACTACACCGATGCGGCCTTGCTGAAAAAGGCGCGTATCGAATACGAACATCAGCGTTACGACCAGGCGGGCGAATATTACGAGCGTCTGTCGCGCGTCACAGAAGAGCCGCTGCGCCGTTTGGAGGCTTTGGAAGGCAGCATGAAGAGCAATTTCTTTATGGGCCATTACGACAAGGCTATCGAAATGGGCGAGGATTTGAGCCATTCCAAGGATTTGACGCAAGAGCAGGTGAATCAGGTGAATCACATTGTGGGCAAGTCGTATTTCGAAAAAGGCAATTATGCTTCGGCCATCGAAAAATTAGACAAGAGTGCCAAAGCCGACAAATCGGTTTATGGTGCAGAAAGTGCTTATTATTCAGCGATTTCATCCTTGAAACTGAAGAAATATGACGAGGCTGAAAACAAGGTCTTCAACATCTCCGATAATTTCTCATCCTACAATTATTGGGTGGCCAAGTCGTTCATTACGCTGGCCGATGTGTATGTGGCCAAGGAGAATTATTTCCAAGCCAAGGAAACCTTGCGCAGCGTGATTGATAATTATAAAGGTGAGGACTTGAAGTCGGAGGCTCGCGCCAAACTCGCCGAAGTTGAAAAAATCTCAAAATTAGCAGGAAATGAATAAGCGTATTATATTTGTGATGACGGCCATTTTGCTGTCAGTCAATGTCTTTGCACAACACAACGAAGAAGTTACCGTTGAAGGCACTTATCGCCCGAAGGTGAACAAGGTGGATAAAATCCGTCTTACGCCCGAAAAGCCGCAGCCGACTTTCGAGATGCTGAGTTCGGATGTGCAGCCGAAAATCACCGACCGTAAATTTGACATTGAACTGGAAAGACTGAAGGCAACGCCTTATTCCGACAAAAACGAATCGTTGGTGAAACCGACCGAAAATTTCCTGATGGCGGGCTTGGGAACGCACATTTCGCCTTTGTTCCTCTATCGCCATGATTCCCAGCTTACTAAAGATGTGAATTTGGGCGTTGGCATCAATCATTTTTCTTCGTGGCTAAATATGAAGGATCGCCCAAATTCGGGCTTTATGAACAACCTGTTTGATGTCAGAGTAGGAGCGAAACTCTCTAATTATCAATTGAATGGAAAGGTGTTTTTCAAGAATGACCTTTATCATTACTACGGTTGCCGCTTGTCTGATTCCTCAAACATGATTCCTGACGACCGCATTGATGAATTTTGCCCGAAACAGGTTTACAACACCCTCGGGCTGAATGCCGTCTTGAACAGCACCGACACGCATCTACAGGCTTTGCAACATGCTGTTGGCCTTGATTATCATTACACATATTCAAAGTTGGATTCGCGCGAGCATTTCGTTGGCCTCAACGGAAAATTGGCCTACACCGACAGCTGGTGGGGCGACCGCAACTATCCGCAGCAAGTTGGTCTGGATTTGGGTTTCCAATACGATTATTTCTCCGCTCCGATGGTTGACGTGTTGGCTCAAGATTATGACCGTATGCTGCTGAAAATCAATCCGTATTTTGAAATGAAAGATAATTTCTACAAACTTCATGTAGGCCTTCGTTTCGATTACACCTCGGCTGATAGCGTGAAGACCTCTCTCCGTCCCGATGTGCAGGGCAGCCTTTATGTTTTCGACAAGAAACTGGAATTTTATGCTGGTTTGGGTGGCGGGAAACAGTTGCTGACTTTCAGCGAAATCATTGAGGAAAATCCTTTCGTGGGAACGAATCTGCCGTTGCTTTACCGCAATGTGAAGTTGTCGTTTGAGGCTGGCGTGCGCACTACGGTTGCCGAAAAGGTTGACCTTCATGCAGGTATGCGTTACCGCAATGTGGCCAACGATTATTTCTATGTCATGGATGTAAATGCTCCCGCAAGCATTTATAACGTTTTCAACCAATACTCGCTTCTTTACGATAATACGGAAACCGTCAGCGTGACGGCTGATGCACGTTGCAAGATTTTGGACAACCTGGATGCGGAATTGAGTCTGACTTACAACAATTGCAAGCCTGAAAATGAAAGCCACGCCTGGTATCGCCCAGCATTTGAAAGCACTTTGAGGGCTTCCTATGCTTTTGATGAAGCTTTTTCATTCAATGCCGCATTGCGCTTTGAGGCAGGCCGTTATGCCAAGGTCCACAAAGGTTATGGCCTTTACGATGAAGTGAAACTGAAAAGCATTTTCGACCTGAGCCTCGGCGCGGATTACAAGCTGAGTGACCAGCTGTATGTCTTTGCCAAGATTGATAACATCGCCAATTGCCGCTACCAGATGTTCTACGATTATCCCGTGACTGGCATTCAGCTGTTTGCGGGCGTGAAAATGAAGTTCTGATTAGCCTGATTTTCGCTATCAAACCTTGCAAAAATGAAAGAATATAAGGAGGAATCATCGTTCCGGCATCTTGATATAATTGGAGATGTGTATTCGGGCTTGTTTGTCGGTATGATTCTTTTTATTGCTATTTATTCCAATAGTAATGCAAACAATTATGTTGATGTTCCTATATGGGCAGACATATTTGTGTTATTCAGCATGATGTTGCTTACTTTGGCGGGAGGATTTAGGACGAGACATAAATTTATATTTAATGAAGTCATAAGGATTGACAAAGACGAGCAAATTGTTGAAGTCGAGTTTTATGAAGGCTTTTCTTTGCGATACAAAATTAGAAGGATTCCGTTTAGTGATCTTGAAATCAAGTTTGGAAGGGTTAGAGTTGGCTCGAAACCAAGTAACAGGGTGGTTTGTGGTATATCAATAATTGATAATGGAGAACTTGTATTTACATGCGGTTGGTCGGATAAATGGACCAATGGAGGATTCGACGAACTGGTTGCGGAATTTTCTTCCATCAAGGAGGAGTATTGCGAGAAGAAAACGGATTTGTTGTCAGATTAAGAGAATAATTCAAATTTCAAACGCTCCTTCCAAAAAGCGAACCACATACACTTTCGCCTAAAGCAACATTGAAAGCCATACTTTTCACATTGCCAATCATCGCAAGTCAAACTCCACAAACGGCATCTTCTCCAGAATCGGCAACAATTCTCCCGCATTGACCGCACCAGAAATCGGCGACATGTTGCAAGCAATGTTGTTCTGGACGTCAAAGACATGAATCTTGTAATTCTGCTTACCAGGATTGTCCTTCACTGCCTTGACAAATGTAACCATGTCATCCTGAGTCATCAGATTGAGATTCAACTTGATGTATACGGTCTTGCTTGAGTTTTCCAGCAATGAATCAAGCAAATGCACTGAGGTAAACTGCACATCCAATTGCGCCGGCAAGGCATTCGGGTCAGCATCGGGTTTGCGGAATGGCATCTTCAGGTTTCCGATGAGCAAGACATATTCACCCACATTCAGCATGGCCTTACAGTTGTTGTAGTTTTCCTTGAACAGTCTGAAAGTCAAGGCTCCCGTTTGGTCTTCGATGGTGAAAATGCCGTATTTGCTTGTGCCTGTTTTCGTTATCATCTCCTCTGCCCTCGTAATCTGGCCGCCCAATTTCACGGGCCTTCCATTGTTTTTCTCCACTTCGTTCATGGCGGCTTTCAGACCTTCGACATTGCAATTACTGTAATATTTCAGCGGCAAATGATAGACTTGCATCGGGTGCGAACTGATGTAAAAACCAAGCGCCTCAAACTCCATTTCCAGTTCCTTCATCTTCGACCAGCGTTCGCACTGCGGCATAGGAATCGTCAAGGTTTCCTCGTTATCCGAACCATCACCGAAACCGAACAAATCGAATTGCGCGGAGTTTTTCCTTTCGTTATAAGAAGCCACCATACGCAATGCTTTTTCCACAAACGGAGTCGACTCATTCTGAGGCATATAAAAGAACATAGCACGATGGAATCCTGGGAACGAGTCGAAGCAACCGGCCATATCCATGCTTTCCAAAGCGCGGCGGTTGACGCCCTTGTTGGCGGTACGAATCAGGAAATCGGTCAAATCCTTGAATCTGCCGTTGGCCTCGCGTTCCTCGACGATGCCCGAAATGGCGGCTTCACCTACATTCTTGATGGCACCCATACCATAGCGGATTTCGCCCTTGCCATTAACGGAGAACTTGTATTCCGATTCGTTGACATCCGGACCTAAAACATCGATTTTCATACGTTTACATTCTTCCGTCATGAAATTGATTTCCTTGATGTCGCCCAAACTGTTATTCAAAACGGCAGCCATAAATTCGGCGGGATAATGCGCTTTCAGATAGGCCGTCTGATAGGAAACCCAGGAATAGCAAGCCGCGTGCGATTTGTTGAAGGCATACGAAGCAAACTTCTTCCACTCTTCCCAAATCTTGTTCAGTCGCTTGGTGACTTCCTCTTCGGGCAGGTTTTCAGTGACGGTAAGTTTCTCCACACCCTGTTTCATAAACTTGCCGTAGAGTTCCTCCATCTTCGCCAACTGTTTCTTACCCATTGCTTTACGCAGCGAGTCGGACTCACCTCTCGTAAAGTTGGCCAACTCACGCGACAGCAGCATCACCTGTTCCTGATAGACGCAAATGCCGTAGGTGTCCTTCAGATATTTCTCCATGCAGTCGAAATCGTACTTGATTTCCTGCCTGCCTTGTTTACGGGCGATGAAGTCAGGAATGTTATCCATCGGGCCTGGACGATACAAGGCATTCATTGCAATAATGTCACCTATCGCACTCGGTTTCAGTTCCTTAAGATACTTCTGCATTCCAGGCGATTCAAACTGGAACGTGCCAATCGTATTGCCGGAACTGTAGAGTTCGTAAGTCAACGGGTCGTCAATCGGAATGTGGTCAATATCAAGATCTTGGCCTGTCGTATGCTTGATGTTGTGCAAGGCATCCTTAATCAAGGTCAAGGTTTTCAAACCCAAGAAGTCCATCTTGATAAGTCCCACACTTTCAACCACATGACCATCATATTGCGTAACGACCACATCTTCCTTCGTGTCCTTATCCTTGATGGTACACATCGGGGCAATATCAGTCAGGTCACGGGCACCAATGATAACGCCACATGCGTGAATGCCAATCTGACGGTTGGTATCCTCCAATTCCTGAGCGTAAGTCATCATCGAGGAAATGTTATCATCCTCGCCTTCAAGGTATTCCTTGAGTTCAGGAATGTATTTGTAGCAGTTCTTCAAGTTGACTTTCGGCATCTTTGACGGCACCTTGCCCTCCACCGCCTTCACCTGACTTTCGTCGAAAGCCTTATCGGGCACAAAGCCCTTGATTTTATTCACTTCGGCAAGCGGCACCTTCTGCACGCGACCGACATCAGCCAAAGCCGACTTGGCAGCCATCGTGCCGTAGGTGATGATATGCGCTACCTTTTCCTTGCCGTATTTCTTTGTAACCCAATCCAAAACGGCACCACGGCCATCATCATCGAAGTCGACATCGATATCAGGCAATGAAATACGGTCAGGATTCAGGAAACGTTCAAACAGCAAGTCGTATTTTAAAGGGTCTAAATCAGTAATTTTCAAACAATAAGCGACAACGGATCCTGCAGCCGAGCCACGGCCTGGACCAACGCTCACGCCCAATTCCTCACGCGCACCGCGGATATAGTCCTGCACAATCAGGAAGTAACCCGGGAAGCCCATGGTCTTCATAACATGCAGCTCAAAAATGATACGCTCACGCTGTTCTTCGGTCAGTTCCTCACCATAACGTTTTTTCGCGCCCTCCCAAGTCAGTTTCGCCAGATAATCAGCCTCCAACTTGATACGGTACAAACGGTCATAGCCACCCAATTTCTTGACTTTCTTTTCAGCCTCTTCCTGCGACAGCACCACTTCGCCATGCTCGTTGCGCGTAAATTCATTGAAAAGGTCTTCTTCGGTGAATTTCTGACGGTATTCTTCTTCCGTTCCAAAATCCTCAGGAATCGGGAAAATAGGCATAATTGGGTCGGAATCAATGCTGTAAGTCTCAACCTTATCCACAATTTCCTGCGTATTTTCCAAAGCTTCAGGCAAATCGGAGAAAATGGCGCCCATTTCTTCAGGCGTCTTCAGCCATTCCTGTTTGGTGTAATGCATTCGCGATGCATCGTCCAAATCCTTGCCCGTGCTCAGGCAAATGAGTCGGTCGTGCGCCTCGCCATGTTCTTCCTCCACAAAGTGAACATCATTGGTGGCAATGATTTTGGTATTGGTTTTTTTCGCCAATTCCAGCAACACCTTGTTCACCTCTTTCTGACGCTCATAAACCTCGGTATCGCCGCCTGGTTTATCGGTCTTATGTCGTTGTAATTCAATGTAAAAATCATCTCCAAAAAGGTTCTTGAACCACATCAACGACTGTTCGGCACCAGCCAAATCGCCGTTCATGATTTTCTGCGGAATCTCGCCACCGAGACAAGCCGACGAGCAAATCAAACCTTCATGATATTGCTCCAAAAGTTTGTGGTCGATACGCGGATTGTAATAGAAGCCATCGGTGTAGGCAATGGAGCTCAACTTGCAAAGGCTGTGATAACCCTGCTTGTTTTTGGCCAATAAAATAAGGTGCCAGCCCCTATCCTGACGGCCATCGCATTTGTCAATGCTGACGGGCGCGCAATAAGTCTCAATGCCAAAAATCGGCTTGAAATTCTGACCTTTCAGTTTCTCAATCTCCTCACCTGCCGCAAGTTTCTGTTCATCAGTCGATTCGGGATTGGCGATAATGGCTTCCTGTTCCTTGATGGCATCCTTCACCTTGCCGTTTTCCTTGTTCACGGTATCGGCCAAATCCTTGATACCGAACATATTGCCATGGTCAGTCAAAGCGATGGCATACATGCCGTTTTTCTTGCATTTCGCCACCAAATCGGGTACTTTCGACATGCCGTCCAAAATGGAATAATGCGAGTGAACGTGCAGATGCGTGAAATGTTTCGGAATGTAATTTCCATTTACAACAGGTTCCTCTTCAACGATTTCCTCTTCAAAATTCGGAACAATATCGATGCCTGCTGCTTGAATCACATCGGGATTGGCTGCCCGAAAATCGGTGAAAAACTGTGAAGTTACATTCAAATCGCTTTCATCCAACACCTTGCGGCGCAACAACTCCAAAAAAACGCGGGCCGTTGCCTCAACATCGGCCGAAGCGTTATGTGCCGAATCGAAGCCTTCACCAAAAAGCAACTGGTGAAACTCGCTCAGTTTCGGGAACTTGAAGTGTCCGTTTCGTCCACCCGGAAACTGACAGAAATCGGCAGTCTTTTCCGTGCAGGTATCAATAATTTTCCATCTCTGCAACGGATTTTCCCTGCCCATTCTGAGAAATTCGCAGCCCAGCACATTCAAATCGAAACCGATATTGTGTCCCACCAAATACTGTACTTTTTCCGCCGATTGCAAGAACAAATCCAGCACCTCGTTGAGCGGCTTGCCATATTTTCTGGCGTGTTCGGTTGAAATGCCGTGTACCATCTTGGCATCAATCGGAATTTCATAACCTTCAGGAATGACGAGATGATTCTGAGCTTCAACGAATTGACCTTTTTCATCGTGGACCTGCCAAGCCAGCTGCACCATGCGCGGCCAGTTGTCAAAATCGGTCAAAGGAGCGCCATCACGTTTCGGAAGGCCAGTGGTTTCGGTGTCGAATATGAGGAACATAA
>JAGHSL010000127.1 GCA_018065885.1 Candidatus Limimorpha equi | reverse complement strand
AACGCAGTCTTTTCGCTGCTTCCGAACACTTGGCCTTGAAACTGCTGAACGAACATGGTTGCACGCTCGATGATGATTTTGCCTCACAATTAGAGAGTTATCGCGCAATGAAGATTGGCAACAAGGCGCCGGATTTCGATTTCAAGTCGATTGTGGTGGCTCCAAACTACGCGAAAGCGCCGAAGAAACTTTCGGAACTCTCAAGCCAATATGTGCTTTTGGTTTTCGGCGCCTGCTGGTGTCCGCAGTGCCCGCAGGAACTGCTGAAACTGACTAATCTTTATGCAAAATGGAAATCGCAAGGCGTTGAAACTGTTTTCGTTTCGCTTGACGAAGATGAAACCACATTCAGGAACTTTACAGAAATTTTCCCATTCATCAGCGTTTGCGACTTTCGGAAATGGGACAGTCCGATAGTGGAAAACTATCACGTTTTTGCCACGCCTACATTTTATCTGCTTGATAATGAACGGAAAATAATATTACGCCCCAATTCTGTCAACCAGGTGGATTCGTGGGTGGACTATTTTTTAATTAAAGGTGATAGATGAATGGTGACGGATTATGGGTGATAACTAAAAACTGAAAACTGACAACGATAAAATAAAAACACAAGACACAATGAAATCATCAAGTCTCATAGCAGCCGTTTGCATTGTTTTGGCATTTGTTTGCCAAGGCTGCGGCATTTATTCTTTCTCAGGAGCATCGATTCCGGCCGAGGCCAAGACCGTCTCGGTGCAGTATTTTCCCAACCATGCGCAACTCGTCAACCCGACTTTGAGCAATGAATTTACTACCGCATTGCGGGATGCTATTATGAACCAGACGCCATTAGACATGGTTGAAGATGGCGGCGACCTCGCTTTTGAAGGTGAAATTTCTGATTATCAGACATCTCCAATTGCCATTACTACAGAACAAACGGCAGCCTTGAACCGACTTACGATTACCGTAAAAGTCAGGTTCTCAAACCGTTTCGATGACACGAAAGACTTTGAAAGCACATTTTCGAGATATGAGGATTATCCTAGCGACCAGGATTTGAATTCCGTTCAGGAAACCCTTTCGGCAACGATTATCGAAGCACTTGTGGAGGATATTTTCAATAAGGCATTGGTAAATTGGTAATGTGGATTTTTGGACGATTGGACAATTTGACGATTGGACATTTAGACTTTTTGAACAATTTTGAACTTTTGAAACAACTAATAGCTGAAAACTGAAAGTTGAAAGTTGAAAGCCGAAAACTGATAACTGACAACCGATAATCATTTAGGACTCTTGAACAATTTTGAACAACATATAACCCATTGGAAGCAAGAACATTAATAGGATACATAAATCAACCCGAGACACTGAAAGGAGCCGCCGTTGACGATGTGAAGTCGCTGACGGAGAAATATCCTTATTTTGCCATCGGACAGGCATTATTGGCCATTGCTTACCAAAACGAAAGCAGCAATGATTACGAGCAACAGTTGAGATTGGCGGCCAGCATCGTCCCGAACCGCGACAAGTTGAGACTGTTTTCGCTCATCGCAAAACGCCGTTTGGAAACGCCGGTTGAAGTGCCGCAATTGCCCGACGAATACAAGCCAAAGGAGAGATTTTTCACTGCGGTTGAAACCATCAATCCTGCCGAAGAAGCCAACGATAGTGACATTATCCGCGAAAAGGTGTTCATTATTCCCGAAATCGACCTCAGCGGCACACAGGAGGAACTTTCCGCCGAAATGGCTTTGCTGGAAGAAAAGCGCAAGTCGCTCGACGAACTGAAAGCCATCATCGCGGCACGCCTCAAGGCCATGGAAGAGGAAAAGAAACAGAAAGAAGAGGGAAAGGCGGCACCGAAAAAACTCTCCAGAAAAGAACTCATCGACAAATTCATTGTCGAAAACCCGAGCATTTCACGCCCGAAAGCCGAATTCTATAATCCAATCTCTGTGGCACAGAACAGTATCACCGATCAGGAGAACATTGTGAGCGAGACTTTGGCCCAGATTTATGCCAAACAAGGCTATATGGAAAAAGCAATTTCAATCTATGAAAAATTATGCTTGAAATATCCAGAAAAAAGTGTTTACTTTGCAGCCCAAATTGAAGAACTAAGGAAGTTAAACAATTAATTCATAAACGATGTATACATTAATAGTAGTTTTAATCCTGATTGTCAGTGTTTTATTAGGATTAATCGTTCTGGTTCAGAACTCAAAAGGTGGCGGTTTGGTCTCCAATTTTGGTGGCGCAAACCAAGTGATGGGCGTTCGTCAGACAACCGATTTCCTTGAAAAGGCTACATGGACTATGGCTGCCATTCTGGTGGTGCTCTGCTTGATTTCAAGCATTACCATTCCAAAGAATGTGAAATCAGGTGATGCTTTCCAAAGCGAAATCGCAAAGCCTGTGGCTGCTCCGTTAGCTCCTGCTGCTGAAAATGTTCTTCCAATGGAAGAAGCCGTTGAAGCTCCAGCAGAAACACCAGCCGAAGCTCAATAATTTAGCAAATCCAAAACAACTGTAAATGCCGGAATTCACGTTTCGGCATTTTTTATATTTGTGCAGCATGAATGGTCAAGCAAACGTTCCTTCGGGTTTTCACGGCACCGTGAAATGGCAAAGTCCGTCAAACATTGCCTTGGTGAAATATTGGGGCAAAAAAGGCGTGCAGTTGCCTCAAAATCCATCCATCAGTTTCACGCTTTCGCAATGCCGGACGGAAACTTCAGTCACATTTGAGGCAGCCAAAAACTTTTCGCTGCGTTTTAGCTTCGAAGGCAATGAAAACCAGACTTTTGCTGCAAAGATTGAGAAATTCCTACTCGATCATATCGCTGATTTTCCATGGCTTAATCAAATGAGCCTGAACATGGAAAGCAACAACACTTTTCCACATTCATCGGGCATTGCATCGTCAGCTTCTTCGATGAGTGCTTTGGTTTTGTGCCTGTTGGACATCGAAAGGATACTGAAATGCGAAGCGGAAATCGATTTGCAGAAAGCGTCGTGTCTCGCCCGAATTGCGTCGGGCAGTGCCTCACGTTCCGTGTTCCCGATGATGGCCTTATGGGGAAAAACTGATGCTTTGGCTACAAGTTCCGATGAATATGCTGTATCGCTTGAAAATCAGATAAATCCGATATTCAAAACGTATTGCGACAGTATTCTCATTGTCAGCGATGCCGCAAAATCGGTGTCGAGCCGTGCCGGACATTCGCTGATGGAAAACAATCCGTATGCGGCAGCACGTTATGCTCAGGCCAACCGCAACATTGAAAATCTGCTTGCCGCCTTGCACGATGGCGATTTGGAGACTTTCATCGAAATCACCGTATCGGAAGCCATGCAGTTACACGCCTTGATGATGTGCTCGACTCCATCGTTTATTTTGATGAAGCCGAACACCTTGAACATCATTAGCGAAATCCGCCGTTTCCGCGAAACGACGCAAATTCCGCTGTGTTTCACTTTGGATGCTGGCCCTAATGTGCATCTGCTTTATCCGAAGCAATACGCCGATGCCGCCGAAACCTTCATCAATAAAAATCTTGTTCGGTATTGCACTGATTCAAAATGGATTAAGGATTGCGTTGGCAACGGACCAAAGAAAATAATCTGATGAAGACAGGTGATTTTGACTTTTAGACTCTTTGACGGCCTTTTTTTGAGGCCGTCATTCCCGCGAAGGCGGGAATCTCATTTTTAACTTTTGAACGATTTTGAACTTTTTCATTCCATAACCCGTAACTCAAATGAGGACGCTCTATTATAGCAAAGTCATTCTTTTCGGCGAATATTCCATGATATTCGATGCCACGGCCTTGATGGTTCCTTTGCAGCAGTTTTCGGCCAGTTGGAAATTGGGCAAGCTCACCATGCCGAGGGCAAAAAAATCGAATGAAAGCATCTGTCTGTTCAGGGATTATCTGGCCGAACAAGGTGATTTGAAGAAATACATTGACATTGAGTCATTGTCAAAGGACTTGAGATTTGGTCTGAATCTTGCTTCAAACGTGCCTTCGGGCTATGGTTTGGGCAGTTC
>JAGHSL010000114.1 GCA_018065885.1 Candidatus Limimorpha equi | reverse complement strand
AAAGTTCGGAGTGAAATCGTCAAAAAGTTCGGAATTTTGTTTTTCAATTGAAAAAACCTCGTAATTTTGCATAAATACAGTGCCTTCACAAGAAGGCTGGTTATTTAACGGTAATGATAAAATAACACTATGGATTTCAAACAATTAGCACAACGCTACAAGCACGAACTGCTCGATAAAGTGGTTCCATTTTGGCTTGAAAAATCGCAGGACAAGGAGTTTGGCGGCTATTTCACCTGCCTCAACCGCGATGGTTCTGTTTTTGATACTGATAAATTCGTTTGGCTGCAAGGCCGCGAAGTCTGGATGTTTTCCGTCCTTTACAATAAAGTGGAAAAACGTCAGGAGTGGCTGGATTGCGCCATTCAAGGGGCTGAGTTTCTGAAGAAATATGGTCACGATGGCCATTACAACTGGTATTTTGCCCTCGACCGCCAAGGCAACCCGTTGGTTGAGCCTTACAACATTTTCTCCTACACCTTTGCGGTTTTGGCTTTTGGCCAGCTGAGTATCGCCACGGGCAACAAGGAATATGCCGACATCGCCAAAAAGACTTTCGACATCGTGCTTTCAAAAGTCGATAACCCGAAAGGAAAATGGAACAAGACTGTGCCGGGCACCCGTCCGATGAAGAGTTTCGACCTGCCGATGATTCTCTGCAATGTGGCCTTGGAAATTGAGTCGCTGCTTGAACCTGAGTTCCTGCAAAAGACCATCGACACCTGCCTACACGAAGTTTTGGATGTCTTCTATCGCCCCGAATTGGGCCTCATCGTCGAGCATGTCGGCGTTGATGGCGAACTGATGGACAACTTCAATGGCCGTCTGCTCAATCCGGGCCACGCCATCGAAGCCATGTGGTTCATCATGGATTTGGGTGTGCGCCTGAACCGTAAGGATTTGATTGACAAGGCCGTGAAAATCGCCCTTAGCGAAGTGAATTACGGCTGGGACAAGGAAAACGGCGGCATCTTCTATTTCCTCGACAGAAAAGGCTATCCGCCCGAGAAATTAGAATGGGATCAGAAACTGTGGTGGGTGCATATAGAAACTCTCATCACGATGCTGAAAGGCTATCAACTGACTGGAAATCAAGAATGTTTGGATTGGTTTGAAAAGGTCAACGATTATGTCTGGGCGCATTTCACCGACCCTGAATATCCCGAATGGTACGGTTATCTGAACCGCCAAGGCGAGGTGTTGCTGCCCTTGAAAGGCGGTAAATGGAAAGGCTGTTTCCATGTGCCGAGAGGCCTGTTCCAATGCTGGCAGATACTGGAAAAACTATCATAAACCCAACTATAATTTGTAGAGACGTTTTGCAAAACGTCTCTACAAATGTTTTTTATTCAAGTCCTGTTTTTCTTTTTATCGCTTCAATATTCTCGTAATCAACCACATAGAGCTTACCGCTTTTCGTGGTGATAAGCGCGTGATTGTCGCGTTGTGCGCTGAATAAATAATATATGTGTTCCGTTCCGCGCTTGCACCAACCGCCGTAAGTCATTTGCCGGTTGGAAAGTTTTTTCCTTTCGCTTTTCTTATCATTCAGACCGTAAACTCGTTCAGCATTTGTGCCAGAGTTCATTAATTTACCTCTGCCACGGCCATAAAGCTGGTCATCGGCTTTTTCGATACTGACGATTTCGGACAAAGGCAACAAAATCGATCCAATCATATAATTGAAATACAAGTTGTCATCATCAATGGCAAGGTTTCTGGCTATACATTTGCTGCTACTGACGAAGGAAATTGGGATAGTAATCATCAAAGCGATAGCGGCTGAACCACCCCACAACGATGCCTTGTCGTAAACAATAACGAAGATTATTGCCGCAAGGCAAATGACGAGCATACAAATGTACCTAACAAACAGCCTTCTCCATTTTACCGATTCAAAATCCTGTAATATTTCCATAGGTAGTAATTTTTGAAGTAAAAGTAAATTTATTGAAAATCAATCAAGTCCGGCTTTCCGCTTTATTGCTTCAGCATTTTCGTAATCAACCACATAGAGTTTTCCGTCTTTTGTGGTGATGAGCGCGTGATTGTCGCGCTGGGCGCTGAATAAGTAATACTTGTGTTCCGTGCCGCGCTTGCACCAGCCGGCGTAGGCGAGTTTTTTGTCGAAACGGCTTTTGTTTTCGTCTTTCGCCTGACCATAGATTTTTCGTGCTTCTCCGTTGGGATCCGCCAATTTGTCCTTGTTGCGTCCGTAAAGTTGGTCATCGGCTTTTTCTATGCTGGCAATTTCCGTCAAAGGCAACAATGTGATTCCAAGCATACGTTTGAATATCAAGTTGTTATCGTCAATGGCGAGATATTTTGCTGTGGTTTTGCTGCTGAAAATAATAGAAGAGACTCCAAGAATCGTAAAGATTTCCATGTTAAAAAGCAGTCCAAACTCCATCTCATTGCTGTATTTTTCTAATAGAATCGAACCTGCAACGAGAATCAAAAAAACAATGATTTCAACAGTAAGAATCTTTTTCCATTTCGGTGATTCAAGATTCTGTAATATTTCCATTTCCATAGCGGCGAATTTTCCGCAAAGGTAGGAAAAATGTTTATTTTTGCCACATATTCAGATAAAAATGCACAAGATACTTTTCATTTGCCACGGAAACATCTGCCGCAGCCCAATGGCGGAATTCGTTATGAAGAAAATGATGAAAGACGCCGGCCTTGAATCGCAGTTCGAGATAGCATCGGCCGCCACTTCGACCGAGGAAATCGGCAATCCCGTTTATCCTCCGGCGCGCCGCATACTTGCCGAACACGGCATAGGTTGCGCAGGCAAAACGGCTCGCCAGATGACGCGGCAGGATTATGATTATTTCGACCAAATCATTGCCATGGACCGCAATAACCTTCGCAACTTGAAACGCATGTTTGGCGAAGACACACAACACAAAATCAGCCTTTTGATGAATTACACGCACCGCCCGGGCGATGTGGCCGACCCTTGGTATACGGGCGATTTTGAGGCCACATGGCGCGATGTTTGGGATGGTTGCGAGGGGCTGCTGGAAAATGTCATGAAATCTTAATCAAGGCTTCAGCAGATTGATAGGCACGACAAACACACCGTCTTTTCTTCGGTAGGAAGGCCCGACGGCGGTAAGCACCATTAAAAATGAAGGCGCGTTTTCATCACTTTTTTCAACGATTTTCTTTCGGAGCGTTTTCAGTGAGGCGGCACCTTCTTCAATCAGTTTTTCACCGCCAATCTTGATTTCCACAGCGCCCCAACGTCCATCTTCCAAATGGACTACAGCATCACATTCCAAACCTGCATTGTCGCGGTAATGGCGCACTTCGCCGTGTAATGTGGCGGCATAAACAGATAAGTCTCTCACGGCAAAATCTTCAAAGAAAAGTCCGAAACTGTTGAGGTCGCGTTTCAGGTCATCGGGACCTATCGACAAGGCGCGGCAGGCAATCGAAGTGTCAACGAAATGCCGTGTTGGAGTTGTTCTTATCGAAGTTTTCGACCTGATGTTTGGATTCCAGGCTTGAAGGTCATCGATGATGAAAATGTCGCGCAAGGCTTCCATATAATCATCGAAAGTCTTGGGGTCCATCGACCTTTCGTTGCTTTGCTTGACATCCTCTATGATGGTTGAGGCGGCGGCTTCTGTAGAAATGTGGCGGGCATAACTGCGCAAAATCATCCGCATCACTTCAGGATTTTTGTTGCGGAAACGCTCGTTGTCGCTGTCCTCAAAAAGGAACAGACCGTTATAATAGTTTTTCGTGATTTCCAAAGCGATTTCCTTGTCGGCTAAAACGGAAATAGGCCAGCCGCCACGGCACATCAAAAAAGCCACGTCATCGATGGTAAACGACTCGTTTCCATTGATTTTGATGTCGCTTGCTCCGTCGAATAGTTCTGCCAACGACACAATGCCTTCCGATTCGTTTGACTCAAAAAGCGACATTGTCTTCATTTTCATGGGCGTAATGCGTCCTGCTCCTGAATGATGGACTTCGGTTTTGTCGGCAGGTGTGGAGCTGCCTGTCAGAATGAATTTTCCAAACTCATAATTAAAATCCAGATTGTCTTTCACCTGATTCCACAAATCGGGGACGGTTTGCCATTCGTCTATCAGTCGGGGAGTTTCGCCTTCCAAAACCGCCTTCGGATTCAGCCTTGCCAGTTCGATAGCCTGTTTCGTGTTCAGCTTTACAAAACTTTTCTGATAGCGTAGGCAAGTCGTCGTCTTTCCGCAAAATTTCGGTCCAGCCACCAAAACTGCCCCCGAAGTGCGCAATTTCAGTGCAATTTCTTTCTCAACAAGTCTTTCGTAATACATCTATCTTGAGGTTTTACGCTGCAAAAATATAAAATTCCCAAGATTTTCAATATAAAATTCCCATAATTTTCAATTTTAAATTCCCAAGATTTTCAATTTTTGGGAAAATTACGGTTGAATTTTCAGCTCGTTTTGCCGTTGATACATCTACAGCTGTGTAAGGTTCATTCTTTTTCTAGTTCTTCCAATACTTGCGAAAGGACATCTTCAACTTTATTGTTCATCACGTTTTTGCGAATATCTATGATAAAGTAGATGGCTAGTGCAATGAGGCCAATTGCCATTATGGCAGTTAAAACCCATTGTTCGACCGCTTGTGACTTTGTGCCAAAATAAATTAGTGAAACTATGGTTGTTATTGGAATACAAAGAAATACAATTGCCGTATTGATTTTTGTAATTTTATTGTATTTCAGTGCTCTTTTAATGCGGATGGTGTTCCGCATAAGATTACGATTGGCTGATTTCAGTTCATTTGTGGTCTGATAAATACGATAGTATAAGGTGTCGCAAAAGATTCCTAATACTAACCCGATAATACCAAGTAAAATGAAAAAAATAATTGGCACGATAATCATTTTGGCTATAAGCCGTCTTTGAATTTTTGCGATTCTCTTTTGTGTCATTTCGCTGATGGCTTCATCGCTGACGATTTCTTCCTTGTCGAGTTTCCGGTTGAGGAGCGCCATCTGTTCGCGCATTTCTTCTAATTCGTTGTGTTCCATAGTTTTGAATTTTTTTATTGTTCGTCTGACATGTTTCTGAGCTGTTCCTTAATCCTGACCAATTTCACGGAAACGTTTTTCGTTGAGATGCCGATAATCTGCCCGATTTCTTCGTAACTCATGTTTTCGAGCCATAGCAGCACAATGGCGCGGTCGACCATGCCGAGGCGGTTGATCCGGCTGTAAAGCTGCTGGATTTGTTTCGTGTCGCTGTCGGTGTCGGTGAAAAGGTTGATTTCCATCGAGAGCGGTATGGTTTCCGATTTCTTTTTCTTCCGCTCGGCCGAGATGCAGGTGTTGAGCGTCACGCGCCACACCCAGCTCCGCACGTCACATTCGCCACGGAACGAGTCGAAGCCATTCCACAAGTTGATGAGCGTTTCCTGAAACAGGTCGCTGACTTCGTCCTGGTCTTTCGAGAACATATAGCACACGGTGTAAATCGTATTCTTGTTCCTTTTGACCATTTGCGCGAAATCCTTTTCTTTTTGCTTTTTGTTTTCCATGATTGGTGAATTGAAGAACAACCCTTAGACGCAAAATCCGCCGTAAAACTACAAAAAAAGTGAGATTTTTTGCCATTAGCTTTTTGCCATTAGCCATTAACTTTGCATAAACGCAGCTAAAAGCTATAAGGAATATCGTCAACTCGCCAAATGAAAAATCGCCGATTCGCCAAATGAAAAATCGCCGATTCGCCAAATAGATTTTCGCCAACTCGCCAAATGAAAAATCGCCGATTCGCCAAATAAGTTTTTTAAAATGTTGATATTTAGAAAAAAAGATATATTTTTGCAGCGTAATAAAAATACAAGGCATGAATAAGGAAAACTACAGGCCAAGAGTGGCTGATGCTGTGTTGGAAAAGAAACTGAAAACCTCGGCAGCGGTAGTGGTGCAAGGTCCGAAATGGTGCGGCAAGACCACTACTTCTGAGCAATTTGCCAATAGCATTCTTTATATGGCTGATCCCGAAACGCTTAAAAAGAACCTGTTACTTGCCGAAAACGATGTAAAGGCCTTGCTGCAAGGTGAAACGCCGCATCTTATCGACGAATGGCAGGAGGCACCGCAACTATGGGATGCCATACGCTTTGAGGCAGATCATCGGCAGGGAATGGGGCAATTTATTCTTACGGGAAGTGCTGTCCCTGTCGAAACGGACAAGATGCGTCATAGCGGGACGGGGCGTTTTTCGTGGCTTACCATGCGCACGATGAGTCTTTGGGAATCGGGTGAATCGAATGGCAATATAAGTTTAGAGGCTTTGTTCGGTCAGCCTGACAGCATCTTTTCCGATGCCAGCCTGAATCTTTATGATATGGCTTTCCTCATTTGCCGAGGCGGTTGGCCGACATCGCTTTTTATGGAAAAGGGAGATGCCTTGGAACCTGTCTTTTCGTATTACGAGGCGGTTACTGGCATCGACATATCGCGCGTTGATAACACTTTGCGCGATGAGGCTCGGGCTAAGCGGCTCATGCGTTCTTTGGCGAGACATCAAGGTACGCAAGTGCCAAATACGACTATTCGCGATGATATGAAAGTAAACGATACCGACAGTTTGACTGAAGATACCGTTGCCTCTTATATCAATGCGTTGAAGAAGATTTTCGTTGTTGAAGACATGGAGGCTTGGAACCCTAATTTGAGGTCGAAATCGGCTATCCGCACATCCGATACACGCTATTTCACAGACCCATCCATTGCTGTTGCAGCCTTGGGCATTGGTCCGAAGGATTTGGCTAACGACCTGAACACTATGGGCTTGCTGTTTGAAACGCTTGCCGTCCGCGACTTGCGTGTGTATGCCGATGCGTTAAATGGCAAGGTGTATCATTTCCGCGACAAAAACGGACTTGAATGTGATGCCGTCGTACATTTGCGCAATGGTCATTATGGACTGATTGAGATAAAATTGGGTGGCGAGAAACTCATAGAGGAAGGTGCTGCTTCGTTGAATAGATTGGAAACTAAAATCGACACTGACAAGATGTTTGCACCTTCTTTTAAAATGGTTTTGACGGCTGTGGGAAATATGGCTTATCGCCGAAAAGACGGTGTTTTTGTCGTCCCGATTGGCACTTTGAAACAATAGGAAATCAGCCAACTCGCCAAATGGATTTTCGCCAACTCGCCAAATGAAAAATCGCCGATTCGCCAAATGGAATTATCAAAACATTGAAATGCAAACAAATAACGCCTGCTCCTTTTTATCAGGATGCAAGCGTTATTTTTAAGCCAATATTTTGAATAAACGTGTCCGTTAGCTAATGGTTAAAGGCCAAAAGCAAGAAGCAACTATTACTCAATCCAATAAACATAATTTTCCTTACGCGGGCGGGCTTCAGGTTCGTCGCCATTGGTGTAGCCGAGAATGCAGTTGCCGATGCCGATGAAATTGCCTTCAACGCCCAAATTGGCGAGGATGGCCTTACCTTCTTCGGTTTCAAAGACTTCCTTGGCGCGGTGAATCCAGCAGGATCCCAAGCCTTTGGCGTGGGCTGCGTTGAGCAGGTTGCCCATGACCAGACTGCCGTCTTCCTTCCAAGTCATGGCAGCGGTGCTGTCGGCCAAAACGGCCAACACGACAGGAGCACCATAGAACGGGTCGCTGTCGCTACCCATAACGGCAGCGTTGAGGCGGCTCAGCTGGTCGCGCACTTCGCGGTTGGTGACGGCAATGATGATTGGGCTTTGGCGGTTCATGCCCGTTGGGGCGTAAGTGCCGGCCTTGCAGATTTCTTCAATCACCTCGCGTGGAGGCATTTCTTCGGTGTAGCTGCGCACGCTGCGGCGCGTCAGCAAGTCGTCCATTGTAGTATTCATTGTGATAGGTGTTGTGTTTGTTTCGGTTACTTCCGCTTCTTCCGTCTTGTTGCAGCACGACGGCAAAGCGATGATGGCGAGTGCCAAAGCGATGATAAGTGAATGTGTTTTCATAGTAAATGTGATTATTAACGGGGCAAAAATATGAATTATTCTTTTCGATTGAGCGGAATTTTCATGGAGACAATAATTTAATGGGAAAAAGAATAAGAAATCAGAAACAATTAGCTCCATGAGGGTGTCGAGGTGGATTTCTTGAAAGATTTCTTGGCAAGCCGAATCCGAATAAATGATTTTGTCTTACTTTTGCACCTCGTATTAACTTTTTAGACTTATGACAAATCCAGTTGAAGAAAACGGAACAGAAAAGAAATCGCTGAATTTCATTGAAGCGATGGTTGAAGAAGACCTCAGAAACGGCAAGAACGGCGGACGCGTACAGACCCGCTTCCCCCCAGAGCCTAACGGTTATCTTCACATCGGTCATGCCAAGGCTATCTGCCTCGACTTCGGCATTGCTGCCAAACACGGCGGCGTGTGCAATTTGCGCTTCGACGACACCAACCCTACCAAGGAAAACATGGAGTATGTCGATGCCATCAAAGAGGATATTCAATGGCTTGGCTACCAGTGGGGTAACGAATACTATGCTTCCGATTATTTCCAGCAACTATGGGATTTTGCCATCAGATTGATTAAGGAAGGGAAGGCTTATATTGATGAACAGAGTTCGGAAGAGATTGCGGCACAAAAAGGCACGCCTACACAGCCAGGCACCGAAAGCCCTTACCGCAACCGCCCTGTTGAAGAGTCTCTAGACCTGTTCAACAAAATGAATAACGGTGAGATTGAAGAAGGCAAAATGGTGTTGCGCGCCAAAATCGACATGGCCAACCCGAACATGCACTTCCGCGATCCTATCATCTACCGTGTTGTGAAAACGCCGCATCATCGCACAGGCACCAAGTGGAACGCCTATCCGATGTACGACTTCGCCCACGGACAAAGCGACTTCTTCGAAGGCGTCACCCACTCGCTCTGCACTTTGGAGTTTGTGGTTCACCGCCCGTTGTACGATTATTTCGTCGACGAACTGAAAGAAGGCAAGGATTTGGATGACAACCGTCCACGCCAGACTGAGTTTAACAAGCTGAACCTTAATTATATCTTGCTCAGCAAACGCAACCTGCTGGTTTTGGTCAACGAAGGCTTGGTGAGCGGTTGGGACGACCCGCGAATGCCCACGATTTGCGGTTTCCGCCGACGCGGCTACACGCCATCGGCCATTCACAAGTTCATCGACAAGATTGGCTACACCACTTACGATGCCTTGAACGATTTCGCCTTGATGGAAAGCGCCATCCGCGAAGACCTCAACGCAACGGCAACCCGTGTGGCTGCTGTCGTCAATCCAGTGAAACTGATTATCACCAACTATCCGGAAGGTCAAGTCGAAGAAATGGAAGCCATCAACAATCCTGAGGACGAAACCGCTGGCAGCCACAAGATTGAGTTCAGCCGCGAGCTTTGGATTGAAAAGGAAGACTTCATGGAAGATGCTCCGAAGAAATATTTCCGCATGACCCCTGGCAACGAAGTCCGTCTGAAGAATGCCTACATCGTGAAGTGCACGGGCTGCAAGAAAGACGAAAACGGCGAAGTTGTCGAAGTTTATGCTGAATGTGACCCTGAATCGAGAAGCGGTCTGCCAGGCGCCAACCGCAAGGTGAAAGGCACCATCCACTGGGTCAGCTGCAACCATTGTTTAGAAGCCGAAGTGCGCATGTACGACCGTCTTTGGAAGGTTGAAAATCCGCGCGACGAACTCGCACGCTTGCAGGACAGCGGCCTCACACCACTCGAAGCGATGAAGGAAATGATGAATCCAGCCTCTTTGGAAATCCGTCCAGTGTGCTATGTCGAGAAATATCTCGCCGATGTCAAGCCGCTCGACCATTTCCAGTTCCAGAGAATCGGTTACTTCACCGTCGACAAGGACAGCACAGCCGATCATCTTGTTTTCAACAAGACCGTTGGCCTGAAAGACACTTGGGCTAAGGCACAATAATCAGCTAATTACCAATATCAGCGATGACTTCCCTGTCATTAGGGGAGTCATCGTTTTTTATGAGGAAAAAAATTTCGTTTTTTTCCTTGCGCTATTAGAAAAAATAGTATTTTTGCAGCCGATTTCAGTGCCCAATGGTGTAATGGCAGCACTCC
>JAGHSL010000197.1 GCA_018065885.1 Candidatus Limimorpha equi | reverse complement strand
GAATAGTCCGTTCTGCACCAAAAGCCCGAGGCGAGACACGCAAAATCGGCGCTACCTGCTGACGCTTGAACTCGTTGCGGTTCACCATGCGGATGGTTTTTGCAACAATAGCCTCGTCAAATCCTTGCGTCACAATCTCTTCCTTCGATTTTGAACATTCGATGTATTGGTAAAGAATGGCATCGAGAATGCTGTAGTCCGGCAGACTGTCGCTGTCCTTCTGGTCGGGACGCAACTCGGCGGAAGGTGCCTTGTTGATGGTATGCCATGGAATGATTTCATCCTCCTTGTTGATGAAACGCGACAGCTCGTAAGCCTCCGATTTGTAGACATCGCCGATGACGGAAAGGCCACCGCACATATCGCCGTACAAGGTTCCGTAACCCACGGATGCTTCAGATTTATTGCTGGTATTCAGCAAGATATTGCCGAACTTATTGCTCACTGCCATTAAGATGACGCCACGGATACGCGCCTGAAGGTTCTCTTCGGTGACATCGAACGGACGACCTTGGAACACATCGGCCAAAGCGGTTTCAAAGCTATCAAACAAAGGTTTAATCGGAATGGTGTCGTAAGCCACGCCCAACTTGATGGCCAAGGCCTCAGCATCCGAAACCGAATGGTCGGTGGAGAACTGCGAAGGCAGCAGCACGACACGGACATTCTCAGCGCCAATGGCTTTTGCTGCGAAATAAGTCACCAAAGCCGAATCCAAACCGCCCGAAAGACCAATGATTGCACTCTTGAAGCCCATCTTGCGGAAATAATCGCGCACGCCCAAAACCAAAGCATCGTGAATCAGCGACATTTTTTCGGGAATCACGATATCGTCGGCATTCGGCCTATAATTATATAAGGTGTCGGTGTCGATGATTTCGACCGCTTCCTCAAAGAACGGCAAGGCATGATCAACATGACCATTGTTGGCAAAAGCCATCGAACCGCCATCGAAAATCAAATGCGTCTGTGCCCCCACCTGATTGACGAAAACCAAAGGCAGTTCGTGTTTCAAAGCCGTCAATCGCAACAAATCGAGGCGTTTTTTGGGCATTGTGTAGTCGAAAGGAGAAGCAGCAAGGTTCACAACCAGATTTGGATGCTTACCTATCAGCTGATCCATGCGGTTTTCAATCAGAATCGGGTCGTCGCTCCAATTGGCAAGGTCGTCGCCAAGCGTAACGGCAATGCGGAAACCCTCAAATTCAAGGATTTCATTATCAGCCGAAGGCTCAAAATAAGGCCTTTCATCACAAAGCGGATTACTACCAATGCGCTGTTTTGCAAATATTTGCCGTTTCCCTTGATATAAGTAGACTGCACAGTTTTGCAGAGGCTTTTGACCTTCGTTTTCGTTTGGCATCGGGCAGCCGACGATAACGGGAACATCAAAACACTTTTCAGCAATCAGATTCAAAGACGCCTGGCATTTTTTCTGGAAATCATCAAAAAGCAAACAATCGGATGGGAAATATCCGCAAATTGACAATTCGGAAAACACCACAATATCAGCACCTTCCGATTTCGCTTTCAGCGCAGAACTGATGATTTTTTCGGTATTTTTCTCAAAATCGCCAATGCAATAATTAAGTTGAGCTAATGCTATTTTCATTATGTATCGAATTAAGTTGTATTCTTTAATAAAGGGTTTTCAGTTTTCGGTTATCAGTTATCAGTTTTCGGTCATCAGTTATCGGGTTTCGGTATTAAAAAGTTCAAAATTAATCAAAAATTGTTCAAAACTTTTCATTTTACACTTTGAGCCGCCGTTTCGACACCGTCACACCTTTGAAGAAGGGTGTCAACGAGCTAATCACCATTCACTCGTCACACATTCTCGCGCTCCAATCAGAAAAGAACACCAAATTCAAAGGCGAAATAATTCGGAAGCAAGACCGGACCGTCATTTTTTGAATAATCGAGTGAAGTCAGGTTCGTAACTGCCCTATTGTAAACGAATTGACCGAACACCTTGACGGATTTCCGAATCTGATACTCGGCACCCAAGCCTAAATCGAACGAAGCGTGGAGCTGCTTGAATTCCTTCTTGACGCTGGCATAATCCTTATCCTGATGATAATAAACCCCGATAAGATAATCGTCCTTTGCTTCAGCTTTCAGGCGGAACCCGAAATCAAGACCACCCATGACAAAGCAATCGAAATCGCCCAAATCCACAATTTTAGCTTTGAACAAAACTGGAACGCAAAGGTAAGTTGCTTTAAGACTGCGCGTTACATTCACATCATATTCAGGCATAACGCCTTCAAGTATCGATCTTTTGGATCGGAAATCATAATCACCGCGCAGATGATTCATGGTCAATCCGGACGAAATGGCGAATTTTTCTGACAGATAACGCTCTCCAAACAGACCGTAATTGAAGCTCACCAAAGTCTGATTATTATGAACTGACTGGTTCCCCGATGACATCCAGTTCCAGCTTGGACCCATTTTCAAGCCAAAAACATACTCTTTGTATTGCGCAGAAACCGTGGCGGAGAGAAGCAATAATGTGCTAATTATCAAAAATTTAACTTTCATTTTATTATAATTTAAGGTTGATTGTCAGATTAAATAACAAGCATTTTTCATACTTATTGTCAATAAATTGAACAAAAATAGTACTTTTGCTCCAAATTACATAAAGTCAAACACAAAAATTCAACAAACAATGAAAAAATCATTTTTACTTTTAGCTGCTGCACTCATTTTGAGTTGCATGACATTTGCGCAAAGCCTTTCATTTGGTCCTAAAGTCGGTTATCAGACCGCAAAACTTTCCACGAGCAAAGCCGACATAAAGAGCGGTTTCCAGGAGCATTTCACCCTTGGCATATTTGCCCGCGTCAACTTCGACAAGCTGTATGTACAGCCTGAAATCCTTTGGTTTAAGGACGGGAACGTGTTTACAGTAGATGCCACAAACCAAGGCCAAGGCATTCTTCCTGAAGAACATGTCAAAATCAATTGGAACCTTATGAACCTTCAGGTTCCAGTGCTTGTCGGTTACGAAATACTTGATTTCAATGTGGCTACCGTCCGTGTTCAGGCTGGTCCTACCGCCAATTTCGTCATCGGTGACAAACCTGTTTTCGACAAGACCTTCTCCTTCATTCCGTCAGAAGGCGGCGAAGAAGTCACCATTCATGAAGGCGACGAAGCTTTCAACACCAAGAGCATCGCTTGGGGAATTCAACTTGGTGTCGGTTGCGACATTCTCAAGAAAATCACCCTCGACATCAACTACAACTGGGGCATCAGCAAGATGATTGGTTCCAGACTCATCAACACCACCAAGTTAGGAGAATATTTCGACTTTGAAAACGTCGACCACACCAAGCAGAACCTTTTCATGGTGACAGTAGGTTACAAGTTCTAAATGTCTCATATACAATTAAAAAAGGAGCAACGATATTGCTCCTTTTTTAATTTTTGACGATGCCTTTTATCATTTCGCGGCAATCATTTCGATTTCCACCAAAGCCTTTTTAGGCAATTCCTTCACGGCGAAAGCGGCGCGTGCCGGGCAGTCGCCACTGAAATACTTGGCGTAGACAGCGTTCATCTCGCCGAAATAGCTCATGTCGGCCAAGAGGCAAGTCGATTTCACTACGTTGTCGAAAGTGCAGCCTGCTGCTTCAAGGATGGCTTGCAGGTTTTTCATGCTCTGCTCGGTTTGTGCGGTGATGCCTTCAGGCATGGTGCCTGTGGCTGGGTCGATAGGAAGTTGTCCCGAAATAAAAATCATGCCATTGGCTTCGATGGCCTGGCTGTAAGGTCCGATTGCTCCCGGAGCCTTTGTCGTTGCTATTGCTTTTTTCATATTATGTATGTTTAGTCTGTTTTGATGTTAAATTATTTATAATCAATGTAATATAGATTTTTTTAATTATCCTCATTCGTTTTCCTTACGCACAAGGTCCAAGCCTTTACGGATAATCTGCTGGATGTCGGTCTTCGAAGTATCGATAAATTCACACAAAGCAAAATCCTCTTCGTCAACTTCGTAGAGGCCAAGGTTTTCCATCAGGTCGATGTCTTCGACGATACAAGCCTTGATGAGCTGCAAAGGATAGATGTCAAAAGGAAAGACTTTTTCAAATTCTCCGCTTACAACGTATGGCCTTTCCTCGCCATGCGTATTGGTATCTAATTCATAATCAGGACGCAAAACATTTGGCACAAAGGCTGAGGGGAAAGTGCGCGACACGCTGAATTTCTTGAATCCTGGCCAAATCCAGCCAAACATTTCCTGACGGTTGTCGCCTTCGGGAATGACGCTCACCATATTGTGATAAAAACCTACGAAATCGTTTTCAGAGACTTTTTTGCCCGTCAACACATTGCCGCTGATGAGACGGCAATGATTGTCTTTCAGGTTATCCGAAGTCAAAGCGGAAATCTGCGCGCCGATTTTTGTCTTGATATAATGTGGATTTTTCAATCCGGAACCAGCCACTGCATAAATCCTGCTGAAATCGAGTTCGCCCGTGCGGAAATAATGCCCAATGTTGACAACATCCTGCACCGAGCAGTACCAAACCAATTCACCTTTATTAATAGGGCAGATTTTGTTGATTTGCGTACCGATGTTTCCCGAAGGGTGAGGTCCGCTAAACGTATGAATCGTAACGTTTTTCGCCTTGAGCAAGACTTCGGAAACCGTTTTTTCGGCATGAACGCAAAGGTGAACCTTCTTTCCGCTCAATATGGAAAGGATTTCAAGACCTTTTTGAAACGAATCAGGAAAATGCTCGACGATGAAATCCAAATCCGGTGTCAAGGGATGCGTATCAAAACCAGAAACGAAAAACGCCTTCGGCATCGTATCGGGATTGGCGATGACCGAATAAGGCCGTTGGCGGATCATGGGCCACAGGCCGGTTTCCAGCATCTTTTGAATGATGGCTTCGCGTTGTAGAGAGGTTGCGTGCAACGTCTCAATGGGCAAAATTTCCGTCGTTTCGTTTGATGATTCCACAACAACTGCCTGCAGCAACCGTTTTTCGCCACGGCGAATTTCCTTCACAATGCCTTTCACGGGCGAAGTGAACAGAAACCTTTCATCATGTTTATCTTGAAACAGTGGTGTACCAACCTCAACGGCATCACCTTCTTGCACGAGAAGCCGAGGCAAAACTCCAATGAAATCAGTGGGTTGCAAGGCAAATAAGCCTGAAGGCGCAATTTCAACGCTGCGTTCCGCCTTGCCTTTCAGCTTGATGTCGAGACCTTGTTTTATCTTGATGGTCGTTGTCATAATCGTTATTTGCTGCAAAATTAGGAAAAACACTGGTTCAAATTCACCCATTTCCTTTTCTTTTTATACTTTTGCTCCTTTAAATTCCAAGGAGAGAAATGTTCACATGAAAAAAGCCTTACTCATCATCGCTGCGATTTATTTTTCGCTGTTTGTGCAAGCTCAGGATTTGCCTTATTACGGCGACTTGAACTATAAGTCTGAGGTTCAGACAGTTTTGCTTTATGCCGATGGCAATCAACTGAACGAACCGATTATCCCGTTAAACGATTTAGTGGAAAGGCTCACTTTGTCATTTGATATACTCGGTAATGATGGCGAAGTGCTGAATTACACCTTCATTCATTGCACGCACGATTGGCAACCGACTGACATTCAGCGCATACAATACGCTTCGGGGTTTGAATCCGACCGAATCGATGATTATGCTTTCTCGGTGAACACCTTGATTAATTATGTCAATTATCAGCTGGTTTTCCCGAAGGAAGACATGCAGCCGCTCATTTCGGGCAATTATCTGCTCATCGTTTTCGGCGACGACATGAGCGAGGAGAACATCTATTTCACACGCCGTTTCATGGTTATCGACGAAAAGGCTCATATCGGTGCTTCGGTGCCGCGCTATCCCGATGATTTGTCGCTGACCGAGACGCATCAGCAATTGGACATTCGTGCCGTGATGAGCAATATTCCTACGGGTAACGTGCAGCAATACAGCAATTTGACCATTCGCCAAAACGGACGTTGGGACAATGCCGTTGAGGGTCTGAAGCCATCCTACGTCTATCCCGATTACATTTCCTTTGAACATAATCCGCTGACAGTTTTCGACGGTTCCAACCAATACCGCCGTTTCGACATCAGCAATTTCCGTTTCCAGTCGGAGAATCTGGCACACATTTACCAAACCGATGAATCGTATGTGATTGACATTCTGACTTGCGAATCGCGGGCGCGAAAACCTTATTCCACCTACGAAGATATTCACGGCAAAAAATTCATTCGCGTCGAAAATGAGAATCTTGACACGTCTACTGAGGCCGATTATGCTTGGGTGAATTTCTTCTTGCGTTGGGATTCGCCATTGCCAAATGAGGATGTCTATATCATGGGCGCCATCAACGATTGGGTTTTCAACGACAACAACAGAATGACCTACGATTACAAACTGCGTGGCTACACTTGCTCGATGTTGCTGAAACAAGGATTTTACAATTTCATGTTTGCGATAGCTGACCGAAAAACAGGCATCGTCTCTACGGACTTGACAGAAGGTAGTTTCTGGGAAACAAACAACGTGTATTCGCTTTATTTCTACTACTTTAACCCGACCAAAGGCTATGATGAACTGATTGGCTATTCGGTGGTTAATTCGCACTGAGAGAGGGGAAAGTTTTAAAGTGGAAAGTTGAAAGTTTTGAAGTGGAAAGTGTTAAAGTGAGGAGTTAGGAATAAGGAGTTAGGAGGAAAAAAGAAGAAGAAAGAAAGGGTTGAACACGCTTACGCCCTGAAAGGGCAGCCTAAATCAGCGAAGGGCAAAGTGAGCGTCAGCGAACGACATCCTTCGCAGATATAAAATAGTCAAATTGTCCAAAAGTCTAATAGTCAAATTGTCCAAAAGTCAAATAATCCCTATGTCTGATGATGGCCGCATAACATTGTTTGCAGAGATTCTGCTGCCGATTCCTGTGCTGGGAACCTTCACCTATCGTGTGCCTTTCGCGATGAATGATTTGGTGCGCGTGGGGCAGAGGGCGGTGGTACAGTTCGGCAAGACCAAAATCATGTCGGGACTTATCGTCAGCCTGTCGGAACAAGTGCCCACTGTTGAGGTGAAATATTTGATGGATATTCTTGATGATGAGCCGCTTGTGAACGACATTCAGCTGAAGTTTTGGGATTGGGTCAGGCAATATTACATGTGCCATCTTGGCGAGGTGATGCAGGCGGCTTTACCGGCGGCGCTCAAGCTGAGCAGCGAATCAACAATTGCCTTGTCGCCTGATTTTGTACTTGATACGCAAGCCTTGAACGATTTCGAATACATGATTGTCGAGGCTTTGCAGATTAAACCAAAAATCACTATTAGCGAAGTCAGCAAAATCATCGGTTTCAAGAAAGTCATGCCGCTCATTCACACCATGATGGAAAAAGGCATTGTGGTGATGGAAGAGGAACTGAACGAGAAGTATAAGGCTAAGTATGAGCGTTTTGCGCGGCTTACGGCTGAATATCGCGACGAACAGAAAATTCAGGAACTGATGGATGCGCTCACCAAAAGGGCTTTCAAGCAGTTGGAAATCCTGCTAGCATATTTCACCTTAGGTGGTGACTGCGATAATGATGTGTTAGCCAGTGAATTACTAAAAAAAGCCAATGCCAACTCCACGGCTTTGAAGACTATGTCGGAGAAAGGAATTTTTGAGGTTTACGAAAAGAAAGTCAGTAGATTGAAGGAATACAAGGTGCAGACCGATGTCTCGACCATTCATCTGACTGAAGCCCAGCAAAAAGCTTTCGACCAAATCAAGCAAGGTTTTGAGGAAAACAAGCCCGTTTTGCTGCATGGCGTGACTTCTTCGGGCAAGACCGAAATATATATCAAACTGATAAAGGAAGCTATCGACCAAG
>JAGHSL010000099.1 GCA_018065885.1 Candidatus Limimorpha equi | reverse complement strand
CTCCAGTCAACCACTGACAGGGATAAGGTTCGGATGGTAAACTCATTCCAGGATTAACAACAAAAAGTCAATTTATATCAGTATTAATCAGTAAAACCGAGTCAACCTAAATCAGGAAAACACATTGAGTAGCAAAACAAGAGAGGAAGGACAAATTGGTGAAAAGGGACTTGGTTTTCGTTCATTGTTAAATTGGGCAAAGGAAATAGTGATTATTAGCAACGGCTACAAGGTTGAGTTTTCGGAGAAAATAGGGCAAGAGTTTTTGAAGAAATTGTTTAGTGGCAAGAAAGAACTGGAACGATCGTATGAAAATGAATGTGAAAAACAGAAATTACCAAGCAATGTGATTGCAAAGTTAGTTGTGCCCAAATATAGTCGTTATTCGGAAACAACTGATTTTGATACCATTATTCAGATAAAGTTTGAGGATGATGACCAAAAATCCATATCTGGGAAAATAGAAGATGGTTTGAATAAAATTACTAAGGAAGCAATGTTGTTTATGAACAATATTGATTGCATTGAGATAGAGACTGCGGATTATCAGCGTAGTTTATGGAGAGAGAAAGGAAGAAAGAAAACAATAAAAGTTTGGGAAAAGAAATTGGAAGGTGCTGAATATGAAACGGATTGTAGGGAATGGCATATTAATTCAAAGGAAGGCGATTTTAATGGAAAAGGCTATAAGTTGTCTGTAGCCTGGAATGATGATTTGGATGATGAAGATTGTTTTTTGTATAGCTATTTTAGGACCGAAGAACAGTTGCCTTTGCCAGCAATAATTCATGGAACTTTCGACCTGACACCTGATAGGAATCGTCTTCAAGATACTGATAAAAACAGGCATTTAATTGATAAACTTACTGATTTGCTGGTAAATACAGCTGAAGAGCTGTCTAAGAAAGATTGCAGTTATAGGCCGTTGAAATTCTTGGAATTTGTGGATCCGAATTTAGGTTATGAATTGCAAAAATTGGGATTCAATTCTTTGCTTGATGAAAAGAGAATGAATGGCAGAATTTTTCCAACGGTAAATGGAAAATATATACGTCTTGGTGATAGTAGGTATTATCATGATAAGAGAATCGCAGATTTGCTAAAAGGAGATGATGTTGATAAGTTGCTTCAGTATTGTCCGTATGATTCCATTTATGAAAAACGAATTGGTAAGGATAGAACATATGGATCTTTTTATTTTGCAAATATTCTGAACACTCGTTTGACGCAAATTGAAACTTTTGGCTATGAAAAATATGCTTATTTGTTGAAATTCTATCTTGATAAGTACTCAAATGAAATAGAATTTAAAAAACCATTGTTTATTGATGATGACAATAAGCCTGTTTCATGGAACGATACCATTTTAATAAGCGATGGAAAGTATGATATTCAGTATCCGAAAGAATTGCCAATTAAGTTTATAAACAAATCATTGGTTCATAGTCTTAGAGAAGTTTTCTGTGTTTCGGACAATGATAAACTGATTGAAAAATTGAGCAAGTTGAAAGTGAAGAGGTTTTCTCCATTTGAGATAATGTCGGAAATTTCTAAACACTATTCAACTATTGATGTAACGAGGGAAAATGTTCAAGAATGCCATAAGTACCTGTATTCACTTTATAAACGGTATCGATCTGAAATCAAAAGTGAAGAAAAATTGTATCATGTTAAAGTGATAACGGCAACTGATACATTTAGTAATGCGGAAACTGTTTATTTTGGTAACGATTATGGTTGTGATATTACCGAGCATTTGTATAGCTTTGATAAATCCTTGATTATTGGATCTTTGTCTGCAAATGGATTTGAAAACAATGATGTTAATACGGCAAAAGAATACTTTAAATGGTTGGGAGTGGCGGAGTTTCCAAGAATGGTAGATGTTGATTATAAGGGTCCTCAAGCGTGTTCGTATGTTGATTATTTGTTTGAGAGATGGGGTTTTGGTTATGGTGGCGTTAGGATTGGTCGCGATTTAAGAATTCAAAATTATGAAGATTATAAGAGAAGAATAAATCCTAATTCAATAGAGTGTCGTGTTATGGGAATTGATAAGTTGGAACTGATGTTAAAGCCGGAGAACGTTGAGTTTATCATTGCTTGGATTAAACATGATTCTCGAATAAAAGAATGGTTAGAAGTTGAAAAGGAAGACGATAGAGGTAGTTATGTGGAAATGTGTGAGTATTCATGCAGATCTAATAGGCGCAAAAACAAGGAGATTTATAATCATTTATGTTGGCAGTTTGCTTCCATACCCTGGTTAAATACAAAATCGAAAAAATCCGCAGCACCAAATCGTTGTTCCGTTTCAAATACGATAACAGATGATTTTAGTCCTTTGATTGAGAAGCCAGATGTAAATGAAAATGCTCAAATTCTGAAAAAATACAAAATAAGCCGTAAGGATGTGGTGGACGTTCTGCATCGTGTAGGTGTCGCAAATTCCATTTCTGACTTTAGTACGGATATCGTTTATTCGGTGTTAAACAAGTTGCCGGAAATAGATCCGAAAGGAGAGAAAGCAAAGTCCATTTACAGGGAATTGGCAACTAATTATGATGAATCGGAAATAAACAAAAACAATGTACAATACAGAAAATATATGTCTGATGGGTTGGTGTTCTGTAAAAAAGGATACTATGTGAATTATAAAGAGGCCTATTATTTGCAAAATAGACGATGGGGGGAAGCTGTTGTGAATCAGTTTGATGTTATTGCTATAGATTATAGAAAAAGTGCTAAAAATATAGCAAGAATATTTGGCGTTAAGGAGTTGAAAATAGATTCACTTTCGTTGGTTGGGAGACCTCGATTGCATCCTCTTAATGATGTTTTCGAGAAGGAAATCAAAGCGTTCAAGCCTTATGTGTATATGTTTAGAAAAGAAGCAGATCAAAATGGGAATAATAAAAAAGATCTGCTTGATGTGCGATTTAGAGCTGTCAGCAAACTCAATTATGAGATTAGAAAGGAAGATTTTAAGAAAGAAACAAGTCTTGGTAATTATGAATACTGCTACGATGCTGTCAAACAATGTATATATGTGTTGATTCCTTCATTTATTAGTGAATGGTATAGTGTGAGGGACAAAGTGCAATTAGGGACAACTATTGCAGAAGCGTTTTCAAGCCTGTTTGATGTTGACACGATAGATACATTGAGGGAACTATTTTGCAGAACTGATTCTGGAAGACAAGATATAATTCGGGATCGATTTGAAGATCCTGATTTGTCAAAGTTTCATGCAGTTGAAAAGGAACTTGGAATGACGCATGATTATAAGTTGAATTTTTGGAAATCATTTTTAAAGTGTTTTCCGGATAAGGATGGTTTGAGAGATATTGATTATTCAGATGAAATGCTGTTGGCTGATTTGAAGAATTTGTTTCCAGAACAAAAGGAACTGATAGAACAAGTTTTTTGGTCAATCAGTAATTATGCCGATTATTTTGCTGACAATGAATCCACTTTATTGCTTGTGAAATTGCTAAAGGAATGTAATGTTAGTTTGGCGAAGTTCAATGAATTTGTGTATCCTAAATTAACTCTTGATAGACTTTATAACTCTGAAATGGAAGTTGAGAAATCAAAGAATAAAAAGTTATTTGAGAGTTGTATGTGGCGAGATCTAATAAATAAAGGTGTATCTGAACAAAAGAAATTCTGTAGCTATAAAGATAAATATGATAGGATTTCTGGAACAATCCCTGACACTTTGGACTATGATGTGAAAAAAGACTTAAAGGATGAAGTTTTGAAAATATTTCGTATTCAATTGATTGATGATGAGGTGCTTGATTTAGTTGCCATGTATAATGAAAATAAGCAAAAACTCATTCAAGAATCGAATAGAAGCGGAACATATATTGATGAAGAGTTGTTGGTGGATAAGGATAATGACAGTCTCCTTTATTTTGATAGTGGAGCTGATGAATTGATTAGGAGGTTGCGTCAAATGGAAGCTGATACAGAAATCTCACATGAAAAGATGCCAAGTTTATCAATTGAAATTAGAGGCTCTTCTATAAAAGGTGATTCTTTCAAAGAGTTGGTGGATAAGTTTGACAAAGAATGCCCTGTTCAAAATGTGAAACCAAACACAATTAATACGTTAAAGATAGAAGATTATGCCTCTGATAATGAAAAAGAACAAGAATGTCATATAGTTGTTGGAAACGGCAGAATTAAGAAAAATGCGGGTGATTATGGTGGGTTGGGGGAAAGATTTGTGTATAATTATCTGGAAAGAAATAAAGAACAAAATCAGGAAATCTGTTGGGTTTCAGATTATGCTCGTAAATATGGTTGTAATCCGAATGGAAAAGATGGTTTAGGCTATGATATTTGCATAAAAGAAGACGGAAAGATTGTCAGGTTTGTTGAAGTTAAAGTTCTGAGCAATGATGACGCATTTCATATTACGAGGAATGAGGTCGAAGTTGGTCAAAATCCTGAAAATAGGGGAAAATATGACATTTACATAGTTAGAAATCTCAGACATAGACAAGGAAAACCTGAAATAGAAATAATGGAGACACCGTTTAAATACCATAAGAATGAATCGTTTACGAATAATGGCCGTTTTTCTGTGATAAATGACAGTTATGTTATTCGTTTCAAACGAGAATAATTCTAAACCATCTCAAACTCCTCCGTAAACCGAATCAAATTATCAATGCCCAAGGCCAGGACTTCTTTCGGCTGCGCAATGTTAATGCGGATGTAGTTGTTCCATTCCTTGCCGAAATGCACACCGGGGATAACGCCAGTTTGCGTGTTTTCGTAGAGCGCAAGACCGAAACGCAGGCCGTCGTTCCATTTTTCGGGCAGTTTCGCCCAAACGAAATAGCCGCCGTCGTTTTGTGGACATTCGAATCCCGCCTTTGCAAGCCTTTGGTTGGCAAAACTATAGTTTTCAATGATGGTGTTTCTCAATTCATTGATGCAGGTCTCCGATTCGGGCAAATCGAGGAACTCGGCAATGGCTTGCTGCTGTGGTGCGCCAGATGATAATCCGATGTAATCGTGAATGAAACTGATTTGCGAAAAATGCTTTTCGTGGAAAAGGAAATAACCCACGCGCCAGCCTGTTATGGAAAATTTCTTCGAGAAACTGTTGACATAGAACACATTGGGTGAAATGCGGTCGGTAGGGTAGTAGGGACGCTCTCCGTTGAAATACAATTCACTGTAAACGGAATCTATAATCAGATATGAACCGAACTCTTCGCATAAATCAATGAGGTAATTCAGTTTCTCCCTGCTGATGGTCTTGCCGTAAGGGTTGCCGGGGGATGCAATGAAAATCAGGTTTATCTTGTTGCTGATGAAGAACTTGCGGAAGTCATCGTCGTCGAAATAGTTGTCCGGATTGACTTTATAGGTGCAATATTTGTTGCCGTAAATGCGCGGCAGGTTGCTGTACGATTCGTAGGCGGGCGAGAAACTCATGGCGGTGAAATCTTTGCCGTGAATCGATTGCAAATAGGTGTAAATCAGCGAGACGGCTTCGGTGGCGCCGCTGGTAACGAAAATCTTGGTGGTGTCGGCACGTTGCGCATATTTCTTGTCCAATTGCTGAAGCAAAAGGTGGTTGCCGCAGCCGGGAGCGTATTGGTGAACGTTGGTACGGCTGATGACATCGGCGAAAATCTCCAATAGTTTCTCGGGTGGACGGAATCCGGGAATGCCTTGCGCAAGGTTCACGCCGCCCTTGAGTTTTATCATGTTGCTGAAATAGCTGATCATCGAACCTGTGATGACCGGCAACTGCGTTTTGGTGTCGAGGTAACTCATAAAATGAAATGCTTATTGTTGGGCAAAATTAGCAAAAATAATGGGAGTCATATACATGACGGCACAAATAGTTTTTGCCGTTTCCTTTATTAAAGCGTAATCTGCGGTTTTCAAAAAAAATCATGTTCCGCCAAGGCGGTAGAGAGTAAATGCGGAGGAAATTTATCGAGTAAATTATGAGTAAATTTTTTCGTGCGCCAGCCTATCTGTGGAATTTTTGCGCTTGCGCATTTATAATTTCTGTGTTATCTGTGAAATCTGTAGTTTACTGAAAATCAGTGTAATCTGTGTAATCTGCATTTTCCCTTGTCTCCACGTATCGCGCGTATCTTATTATCTATTCCGCGCCAGCCTATCTGTGAAAATTCATGCGCTTGCGCATTTATAATTTCTGTGTAATCTGTGAAATCTGTAGTTTATTGAAAATCAGCGTAATCTGTGTAATCTGCGGTTTCAAAAAACCTCTGCGGAAGTCAGCGGCATCTGCGGGAGAAAGAAATCTGCTGAAAATCCTTATTGATTTAGGCTGGGGTTGAAAATAAGTGCCAAAATAATTGTCTGAATCAGTAAAAGTTACGGATAAGTTTCATATCTTTGCAGTCCGTTTTGAACCTTATTTCGGTCTGGTTGTAAAAGTCAGAGGTTCAGGATGATAACAAAAAGTTTAACCTCCTCGTCCGTGGCATCCGAAGCATGGTCGGGTACAATTCAAAACAAATTTACAAATGGCAGAAAACGAAAACATCATCAACGAGGCTATGCCAGCAGAACAAAAGCCAGTTGAAAAAGCTCCTAAGGCTCCTAAGCAGAAACCAGTTCCAGCAGCTGATTTCGATTGGAACTCATCACACAAAAAGTTCGACAACTATTCAGCTGACGAACGTGCAAAACTCGAAGAAAAGTATGCAAACACAATGAACCAGGTCGCTGACCACGATGTCATCGAAGGTACTGTGGTTGCCATCACTCCTCGCGAAGTTGTTGTCAACATTGGCTACAAGTCAGATGGTGTTATTCCGGTTGCTGAATTCCGCACCAATCCTAACCTGAAGGTTGGCGATAAGGTTGAAGTCTTCGTCGAAAATCAGGAAGGCGTCAACGGCCAGCTCGTGCTTTCACACAAGAAGGCCATCATGCTCCAGGCTTGGGATCGCGTCAACGCAGCTTACGAAAGCGGCGAAATCGTCAATGGTTATGTCAAGAGCCGCACCAAGGGTGGCCTCATCGTCGAAGTGTTCGGCCTCGAAGCCTTCTTGCCTGGTTCACAGATTGACGTTAAGCCTATCCGCGACTACGACGTATTCGTCAACAGCGTAATGGAATTCAAAGTCGTGAAAATCAACCAGGAATTCAAGAACGTGGTTGTTTCTCACAAAGCTCTTATCGAAGACGAAATCGAACAGCAGAAAGCTGAAATCATCGGCAAACTCGAAAAGGGTCAAGTCCTTGAAGGTGTTGTCAAGAACATCACTTCTTACGGTGTGTTCATTGACCTCGGCGGTGTTGACGGTCTTATCCACATCACCGACCTCAGCTGGGGCCGCATCAACAACCCAGAAGAAGTCGTTAAGCTCGACGAAAAGATCAAGGTCGTTATCCTTGACTTCGACGAAGGTAAGAAACGTATCGCTCTCGGCCTGAAGCAGCTCACTCCTCATCCATGGGATGCTCTCGATGCTGAACTCAAGGTTGGTGACAGCGTTAAGGGTAAGGTTGTCGTCATCGCCGACTACGGCGCATTCGTCGAAATCGCTCCTGGCGTTGAAGGCCTCATCCACGTTTCGGAAATGTCATGGTCACAGCACCTCCGCACCGCTCAGGACTTCCTGAAGGTTGGCGACGAAGTTGAAGCTCAGATCCTGACCCTCGACCGCGAAGAACGCAAGATGTCTCTCGGTATGAAGCAGCTCATGCCAGACCCATGGGCAAACATTGCAGAACGTTATCCTATCAACTCAAAGCACACTGCTACAGTGCGTAACTTCACCAACTTCGGCATCTTCGTCGAACTGGAAGAAGGTGTTGACGGCCTCATCCACATCAGCGACCTCAGCTGGTCCAAGAAGATCAAGCACCCGGCTGAATTCACAAAGGTTGGCGAAACCATCGACGTCGTCGTTCTCGATGTCGACCAGGAAAACCGTCGCCTCAGCCTCGGCCACAAGCAGCTTGAAGAAAATCCTTGGGATGTGTTCGAAGGCGTGTTCACACTCGGTTCAATGCACCAGGGCACTGTCATCAGCGCTTCCGATAAGGGCGTTGTCGTTTCATTGCCTTACGGCGTCGAAGGCTTCTGCCCAAGCCGCTACATGAAGAAGGAAGACGGCACCAACGCTAAAGTTGAAGACGTCCTCGATTTCAAGGTCCTCGAATTCAACAAGGAAATCAAGAGAATCGTTCTCGCTCTTCCTAAGGTTGAAACCGAAAAGGAATCTAAGTCAAGCGAAGAAAAAGCTGCCGATAAGGCTGCCAAGCAAGCCAAACGCGCCGTCAAGCAAATCAATGACACCATTGAACGCAGCACCCTCGGTGACCTTGATGTCCTCGCTGGTCTGAAGGAAAACCTTGAAAAGCAGGAAAAGGCTGCCAAGGAAAATGGCGCTGAATAAACCTGAATTGACGGAATAACTTATTTTGTCATACGGAAAACCGCTCTCGTTTTGAGGGCGGTTTTTTATTTTGTTTTGGCTTTCGTAATCTGTTTTTTTGAACCGCAGATTACACCGATTACGCTGATTTTTAGCTAACTACAGGTTTGGTAGATTACGCAGAATTATTAATGCGCACCCTTCGACTTCGCTTAGGAGCCGTGCATAAATTGACACATTAAACTGAACACGGATTGAACGGATTGGCACGGAAATGTTTTGCCCGCAAAACATCCATCCGAAAGATCCGTGTTATCCGTGTTCGGAACATAACCGCGTAAGCGGCCTTGAAAGGTTCTGTAGTTCCGATTAGGAAGCGGCTGGTGGTCTGGCAAGGATTAATGAAAGATTCATGTGAGATTTGTTTCCAAAAAACGACAAAACCATGGCTAAAACACACCCATGCAGTGACCTCAAACCCCTTTAACCTGTCGGAGGTGTGTGATGAAGACTTCAAACCCGTTCAACCTGGTCGGAGGTGTATGAAAGAGACTTTTTACCCCGTTTTATCGGTCGTTTTGTCATGTATCGACATTAAAAAGGGCCTTTAACCTG
>JAGHSL010000053.1 GCA_018065885.1 Candidatus Limimorpha equi | reverse complement strand
CGGTTTTCAGCTTCACATCTGTCACGGAAATCAAACCTGGCTCAAATTCATTCCAAAGCCTGGCCATATACTCGTATGATTTGAGTTCGGCCTCTAACTGGGCAACAAGGCTCTCCGAACGCTGCTTGGCTTTCTTGACCTCCACGCGCAATGCCGACTCCTTGCTCTTCAAGGTCGGGAGGGCACGCACGCGAGTCTTCAGCTGCTTGTTCAGCTCGTTCAGCGAAGTCTTGTTATATTGGAACTTGATAGCCATGGCTTATTTTTCCTTCCAGTATTTTTCAATCAGTTTTTCCTTCAAGCCGGTCTCTGCCTTGGTGAAATACTTGCCGAAGAGTTCCCAAGCGGTGTCGAGCATTTCATTGATAGGAATGTTGACATCGATGGCGAGCAATCGGGTAGCATATTCCTTAGCATAGTCGAGGCAACGCAAGTCGTAGTCGCTCAGGTCGAAACCGTTTTCCAGCTTCGTCTTGGCGTTGGCGGCATCGGCATACAGACGGACTGAGGTGTTCATCACGGCACTGTGGTCTTCGCGGGTCTTCTTGTTCTGCACCAACTGCTTCAGACGCGACAGAGAGCGGAACGGGTCAACAATGACCTTGCCCGAATCGGCATCGGCACGCAGGAACAGCTGGCCTTCAGTGATATAACCCGTGTTATCAGGGATAGCGTGGGTGATATCGCCATCGTTCAAGGTGGTCACAGCGATAATGGTGATGGAACCGCCGTCAGGCAACTGCACGGCCTTTTCGTAAATCTTTGCCAAATCGGAGTAAAGCGAGCCAGGCATGGAGTCCTTGGAAGGAATCTGGTCCATACGGTTGCTCACGATACTCAGAGCATCGGCATAAAGGGTCATATCGGTCAACAAAACCAAAACCTTTTCGTTCTTGTCGACAGCGAAATATTCGGCAGCGGTCAAGGCCATGTCAGGAATCAGCAGACGCTCGACAGGCGGTTGGTCGGTGGTGTTGACGAAAGAGATGATTTTATGCAAGGCACCAGCACTTTCAAACTGGTTCTTGAAATATAGGTAGTCGTCGTTGGTCAAGCCCATGCCGCCGAGGATAATCTTATCGACATCGGCACGCAAGGCCACCATGCTCATCACCTGGTTGTAAGGCTGGTCAGGGTCAGCGAAGAAAGGAATCTTCTGGCCGGAGACCAAAGTGTTGTTCAGGTCGATGCCGGCAATACCTGTCGGAATCAGTTGCGAAGGCTGTCTTCTCTTGTACGGGTTGACCGAAGGGCCGCCAATCTGGCGCTTTTCGCCTTCCACAGCCGGACCGCCGTCGATAGGTTCGCCGTAGGCATTGAAGAAACGACCTGCCAAATCCTCGCTCACATTCAGTGTTGGAGGTTCGCCGAAGAAAGTCACCTCGGCATCGGTCGGGATGTCTTCCGTTCCGCCGAACACCTGCAAGGTAACGTTCTTATCCTTGATTTTCACCACCTGAGCCAGACGGCCAGCCACGAGAGCCAGTTCATCGTTCGAAACGCCCTCGGCATCCAGTGAAACGGTCGCCTTGGTGATGGCAGTCAAATGGGTATAAATTCTTTGAAATGCTTTTGACATATTCTATTGCATTAAATATTATCTTCTACTAATTTTCGTAATTCACATAAATCTGCAAACTTCGTATAATCGAATACGCTTTTTGCAAACTTATAATAATCATTCATCGGAAAATCAGGTCTATTCCTACAAAGAGCCGACGCAAAATCTTTTCCTTGAAACCAGACCAAATAATCACCTGCTTTCATAAAACCGTCATCAAATAAAGCCAAAAAACTTTGAACTTCAGCCTGATAACCACTTTCGGTCCAATCATTTGTTTCATTCTTCGCCTGACAAATCAAATTCCAACCTTCCGACTCACAATTTTCCAGATCCAAAAACTGAGGCAAATCGCCATCTTTTCCAGTCCATCTCGTCTTGAACGAAACACCGCAGTGCATTTTGCCCAAAGCATGTCTAACAGCCTGATATTCCCGAATGTCCATAGCCGACTTGTAAAACAAACCCTCAACTTCCTCAATTGTTTGCAAACCGGAAATATTATTCTCTACTGCGTATTGCCAAAACACAGAAGTATCAAGAAGGTAGTTTTCGATTGTTGTACGATAACTGGAATAAATATGCTTATCTATAGTCAGTCTTACAACATCAGGAACCGGGTAATCAAAATCCCTATCGCGAAACCAAAGGTAAAAGTCCGATTTTGCTGCAGAACCATTTGCATTCTCATAAAAATCCATAATGGCTTTTGCGCCAAATTTTCCACCAAGAGGCTTAATGTCAATATTTGGCCTCAAATCGCCCAAGACTTTATTCAGGATGTCATAATCATGACTTCCTACTTTACCCTCGCAATATATCCTCACCTTCTTCATAGCCTGATAATTTCATCATCGTGAAACATGACAACAACATTGTCGGAATGGGAAGTCAAGATAAACTGATTATCAATTCCTAAAGACGGTAATGCCCAAATCAGACCCTGTTGCAAAGGAGAATGCAAATGCAATTCAACTTCATCAATGATAATGATGGAATGGTTGATGTTGAATTTGGCAAAATCCATCAAGATAGGGAAAATGGCTCTTTCACCAGCCGACATTTCGGAAAGCTCATATTGGTTTTGGCCATCAGACAAGAAGAAATCCGGTGCTTTTGAATGTTCAAAAATGTCGAAACGTGGAGTCGCTCCAACAAACGACCTGCTTGGGAAAACTTTTTTATACAACGTTTCCAAATCCTTATAGAAATCGAACTCACCTTCTTTCAACTCCCGCTGCTGCCTTTCAAGCGACAAATGGAAGCTATAGGCATTTGCCAAAGTTGACCTGATTCCTTCCAACAATGAATCATCATTTGCATAAAAAGGGGAATTTATAGAATAGGAGTTTCTGCCCTCCGTATACCAATAAATGTTTCCCACATTGTCAAATAGTCTTGAACTATCAGAAGTTATGGAAACCAATTGTCTTGCAAACCGATGACCGAGAAATTGAGAATGATTCGATTCAGTATTTGTTACTGGTTTTCCATTTACATAATCAAATGACACCAAAACCTCTTTATCATCACTCGGCCTATTTTCAAACCGAATGGTGTGATTTATATTCATGTCACCGATTATTTTCAAATCATCAAAATATTTTTGAGTCGATTCTATTTCTGCATCACTGAATGTTACCTTGACAGAAATCTTTACAGGTTTTTTTCCTGTTTGCAATAATCTGTATTCAAAGCCGTTCCAATCCAATTGCCTTGCATCCATGCCATCACGAGTCAAAGGCGCAATAGTAGCGACTATAGCCTGCAAAATAGACGATTTCCCACTGCCATTTTCACCAAGCAACAGATTCATATCATTCACATTCCCTTCACTATCACAAAATGAGATGGTTTTCGGTTCAATGAACTTCTTGTAGTTGCTGACTGTAATTTCCTTGACTTTCATGGTTAATTGGATTTTCCCTCAAGTTGCTCCTTAAACTGATCGAGATATTTATTGAATTGTTCCGACTGATACTCCGAATAGTTCATCTGCTTGCAAATGTTGATTAACTCCTTGAAGTAGGTTGTACATTCTTCAAAGTTGTCGAACTTGAACGAGCGGTCGCAGACATCGAGGAGCAAGTCGAGCATGAATTTCTGACGGTCGAGAGGCGTCGAAGCATCGATTTCATCGAAAGCATCCTGCTGCAAGATGACGAAGTCAAGCAATTCCGACTTCCAATACTGCTCGTGATACGACATCGGCACGCCATCATCACCCAAGATGTTGATTTGTTCGTAAGCATCCTTACCTCTACGGATGATATATTTCATCTTGGTTACCTTGTCAACCCAGCCTTTTTCAATTTTTTCATCCAAATAGGCGATGATTTCAGGATATTCAAGATATTTCGAATAGGAATCGACAGGGTCAACGGCAGGGTAACGCTTCTTATCGGCGCGGTTCTGCGAGAGGCCGTAGAAACAACGTGCTGCCTTCTTTGTCGATTCGGTGACAGGCTCCTTCAGGTTACCGCCAGCAGGCGAAACCGTACCGATGAAGGTGATGGAACCTGTGGCGCCATTGTTCAGTTTCACATAACCGGCGCGGGCGTAGAAAGAAGAAATGATAGCCGAAAGGTCTACTGGGAAACCATCCTGACCCGGCAATTCTTCCAAACGGTTACTCATCTCACGCAAAGCCTGAGCCCAGCGCGAAGTGGAGTCGGCCAGCAGCAGCACCTTCATGCCCATGGCGCGGTAATATTCGCCCAAGGTCATTGCCGTATAGACGGAAGCCTCACGGGCGGCGACAGGCATGTTGGATGTGTTGCAGATGATGATGGTACGTTCCATCAGGCTACGGCCCGTGTGCTTGTCTTTCAGTTCAGGGAACTCGGTGAAGATTTCCACGACCTCGTTAGCACGTTCACCGCAAGCCGCCATGATGATGACATCGGCATCGGCCTGTTCAGCCAAAGCATGCTGCAAGACGGTCTTGCCACAGCCGAAAGGACCAGGGATAAAGCCTGTGCCGCCTTCGGCAATCGGGTTCAAGGTGTCGATGCAGCGCACGCCGGTCTCCATGACCTTGAACGGACGCGGCTTTTCGACGTAAGCGCCCACGGCCACCTTGACAGGCCATTTCTGCATCATCGTAACCTTTACTTCTTCGCCATCGGCATTGGTGAGGACGGCTATGGTATCGGTAATCTTGTATTGTCCGGCGGCAGCCACCGACTTCACGGTGTAAGTCCCTTCAAACGAGAACGGCACCATGATTTTGTGAGGCAGCCAGCCTTCCTTCACCTCGCCCAACCAGTCGGCGGCCACGACCTGCTGACCAGCCTTGGCAAGCGGAGTGAAATCCCATTTCTTATTTTCATCGAGCGGCTTGGTGTATTCGCCTCTCTTGAGGAACACATCCGTCATGGTGGCGAGATTGTTCTGCAAGCCGTCGAAATTGCTTGATAGCAAACCAGGTCCCAAGGTCACTTCAAGCATGTAACCCTGAAATTCCACCGGGTTGCCGATTTTCAGGCCGCGGGTGCTTTCATACACCTGCACGGAGGCCTTGTTGCCGTTCACCTTAATGACTTCCGCCATCAACTTGACACCGTCAAGGTCAATGAAGCAGATTTCATTCTGAGCGACAGGGCCGTCCACCTGAACGGTGACCAAGTTGGCAATGATACCTGTAACTTTACCTGTTGTTTTCATATTATTAAAACATCTAATTATATTTTCTTAGTTTATGATTTGCTTCCACAAATCCTTTTCCTGAAACCACGAATTATCACGAAATCCCACGAAACAGTTTGAAAAATCCGTCTGCGTTTCCTTCAAACTCTGGACATCCATATATTCGTGCAAATTCGTGTCTTTCGTGGTTTCTAGGATAACTTGCGCGAGCGCAAGTCCAATTTGCTTCCGCAAATCCTTCTCTTGGAACCAGGAATCATCACGAAATGCCACGAAACAGACATCCGTGTAAATTCGTGTCTTTCGTGGTTTCATTGTGTACATCCGTGGTTTTAAACAGTTCATTTTGTATTCAAATAGCGTTTCCTGTACAATTCCTTACTTCCGAAGTTTATCAACAAACCCAATTCACAACCCGTTGCTTTCAGATAATTAAGAATTTGAGCTTCATGTTCAGACGTGACCTCCGAAACCGCTTTCAACTCCACGATAATCTTGTCATAGCAATACAAATCAGCTTCGTAACACTTCTTCAGCACAACATCCTTATATTGAATCGGCAAAGCCACCTTCGTTTCAAAAGGGATGCCTCTTTTACGCATTTCAACTTCAAGAGCCTCATGATACACGGCTTCCAGGAAGCCCGTACCCAACACCTTATGGACTTCCATCGCTGCCCCTATTATATTATATGCCTCCTCTGCGTATAGCATTTCCTTTTCGTTTGTTTATCTCATTTGCAAACAGTTGCGAAGCAACCCTTCGTGTAAATTCGTGTAATTCGTGGTTCCAAGGAAAACTTGCGCCTGCGCAAGTCCAAAACCAAATTCAGCGATATCCCTTCGTAGTATCTCATTATTTCGTTTCGTCGTACTTAACCCCTTCAAACGTCCCCCTGACTTCCGAGACGAGTTTCTGGAACATTTCCTCGCCCTTCTTCAGATCGAGTTCGGCCCAACGCTGCACAGCCTTAGCCTTGACGAGGAAAGCGAGAATGGTGTTCATGTTGAAATAGTCCAAGCGGGCAATGTCGCTCGCCTTTTCCCATTTCAGTTCGTCCATCTGCTGTTCGCGAGCCACGAAATCGGTGTTTTCGAGGATGGCCCGAATCTGCGCCTCTTCCTCGAAATCGGTTTCGGGCAGTTCCACCTGATAGTCGTCGCCGTTCTTGCCAAGACGCTTGGCGAGGTAGTTCACCTTCATGTTGCGCAGGCGGGCATCGAAATCGAAATAGGCGCGGACGAACTCATTCTTGCTTTTTGCCGCCTTTTCATAAAACTCGGCGCCAAGCGTGTTTTCATCAAAGCCTTCTTCGAGCAATGCCACCAGCTGCTGGTCCGATTCCGACAGCAACTCCAAAATCTGAGCCTTGACTTCGGCATAGTCGAAATTGGAGCCATCGTAACTGACGACAAGTTCGGGCAATCCCGCCACTATATAGACATAATTATTCATTATCCGAAAAGGATTTTCTTAGTTGCCGGACGGAGGTAATTGGCAATGAGGTTTTGGAACTCTTCATCGGTGAATTGCAGCACATAGCCACTGCCCTTTGGCGCCACCTTGAAGCCGCCGTTCATTTTCTTTGAGAAGCTCACGTTGACCGGAGCGGCAAACTGCTGGTTGATTTCCTTGCTGACAAAATCCTCAACCTTGCCCTTCAAGGCTTCCGGCATGATGATGTCCAAAGCCACAGGCGAAGCGTTGTTGGCGTTGAATGCACTCACAATGGCTTTCATCATTTCCTTGACGAACTCCACATTATCGAGATTTTGCGCAACGGCCTTATTGGTCATCTTGGCGACGACCATCTTTTCCATTTCCTGCTTGGTGACGCTGATGCTCTGCACGGCGGCCATCTTCACATCGGCAGCAACCTTGGTTTTCAGTTCTTCGGCCTCTTTCTGCGCCTGAGCCACAATACGCTCAGCTTCAGCCTTGGCCTGTGCGATGATGCTTTCCGATTCGGCCTTAGCCTTTTGCAGCAGTTCCTCGCCATCCTGTTTTCCCTTCGACAAACCTTCGTTGTAAAGCTTGTCGGTCAATTCTTGCAATTTATTTTGCATAACTCTTTAATTATATCTTACTTACTTTATTTTTTCAAAATTATGCCTTTGCATAAATATATTTGGGTGCAAAGATAGCAATCTTTTCTTACAAAACAAAAGATTTAAAAATGTGTTCGAATCCGCAGTTAAAATTATCAAGTTTAGAATTGATCAATTCATTAGAATAAGTAGGCGAGCAAATTTAGTTTAGTGAGAATTAAAAACAACCTGTAACGATAATAGCTGTTTGTTATGCTTCGCTAAACGCAAATTTTCGTAAATGAATTATAAATTGTAATTGGTTGTATATCAGTCAAATTATAATAAATTTATTGAGAATTTATGGCAATTTGGGTTCTTCAAGAAAACAATTGCTAATATTTACTTATTTCTTTAGCGTTACTTACATATTGAAAACGAGACATCAAGGTCGCGGGGACGAGGAAATGCGAGGCTTCTCGAAATTCCACAGTCTCGAAATCTAAATCAAAAATCCTTACCTACTCTTGTTTCCTAAAAAGCTTCCAACCATTCAATCGCTTTATCGTAGCTTCCCATGCCGAATCCCGAAAAGCAATTGCTGCTAACCTCAGCCGTAAAGGAATGGCGGCGATAAGGTTCGCGTTTGCTGATGTCGGAAATGTGAACCTCCACCACCATAACACTGATGGCACGGATGCAGTCGGCAATGGCAATGGAAGTATGGGCGTAAGCTCCCGGATTCATGACAACCGCATCGTAAGAGGCATCGGCTTCCTGCAATTTATCAATGATGAAACCCTCGTGGTTTGTCTGGAAATAATCGATTTCGTGCTGTGGGAAACGTTGCTTGAGATGTTCAAGATAGGTTTCAAAAGAAGTGTTCCCATAGATTTCAGGTTCTCTTTTCCCAAGCAAATTAAGGTTAGGCCCGTTGATTATTAGAATTTTCATCGTATTAAAATAAATTGCGCAAAGATATAACACAGAATGCAATTTTGTTGCCGACATAACGAAAAATAATCTACTTTTGCCAAAACTAAACACAATTCACC
>JAGHSL010000101.1 GCA_018065885.1 Candidatus Limimorpha equi | reverse complement strand
CTTTCGGGGTTAAATCAGCATAGACTTCGGGAACTTGTTTCGGTGAGACTCGGTTTTTCACTACGGTCTTCACTTGCACCACTTTATGCAGTTGCTCAATCTGAACCTGAATGATGTCGTCGACTTTTACCTCGCGCGAAGGCTTTACAGCCGTGTCGTTCATTTTAACCTTGCCTCCTTTGATGGCATCGGCAGCCAGCGATCGTGTCTTGAAAAGCCGCGCCGCCCAAAGCCATTTGTCCATTCTAACAATGTCTTCTTCCTTGATGTCCATTGATTCTTGACTGTTTTGATTTAAAGATTTAATAAGTAACTGTTCAAAATTAAACTTCAATTTGGATTTCGAGGTTTCGAGGCTTCGGGATTTCGAGATGCCTCGCATTCCCGTGACCTCGATGCCTCGCTTTCAATATGTAAACTAATTTTGCACACTTACTTAATTTAAAGATTAGACAATTGGACTTGTGGACTATTTGACTATTAGACTTTTGAAGAACCGTAAACTGAGAACTGAGAACTGAAAACCAATAACCAAAAACAAATAAATCGTTTCGACAAGCTCAACGAGCTAAATACTCCTAACTCCTAACTCCAAACTTTCCACTTTTCCACTTTCCTCTTCAAATCTTTCCACTTTCCTCTTCATCACTTTCCACTCTACTACTTCTCCTTGAAAATCAATTGAATCGGCACGCCATTGAAATCCCAGGTCTCACGAATCTTGTTTTCCAGGAAGCGTTTGTAGGAATCCTTCACATCCTTAGGCAGGTTGCAGAAGAAAATGAATTGAGGTGTAAGGCCCTTCAGTTGGGTGATGTATTTGATGCGCACATAACGGCCACGCGAAGCACTCGGCGGCGGCACGGAACCGATGATTTCCAACATCTTGTCGTTCAGTTCGCGGACTGGAATACGGCGTTCTCGGTTTTCGTAGACTTGATGGGCGGTCTCCAAAACCTTGTAGATGCGTTGCTTGTTGATGGCCGAAGTGAATATGATTGGGAAGTCGGTGAATGGTGCCGTCTTCTCGTAAATGTCGCGTTCAAAAGCCAAATGCGTGTTGGAATCCTTTTCGATGGTGTCCCATTTGTTGACGACAACCACAAGACCTTTCTTGTTCTTTTCAATCAGGCGCAAGATGTTCATGTCCTGGGCTTCGAAACCGTTGTTGGCATCGAGCATGAGGATAGCTACGTCGCAGTCTTCGATGGCGCGGATGGAGCGCAGCACGGAATAGAACTCAATGTCTTCCTCCACCTTGCTCTTCTTGCGCAGACCGGCGGTGTCGACGAGCATGAAATCCATGCCGAAAGCGTTGTAACGTGTATAGTTGCTGTCGCGGGTTGTGCCGGCAATGTCGGTGACGATGTGACGGTCGGTGCCTAAAAATGCGTTGATGAGCGATGATTTGCCGACATTCGGGCGTCCAACCACGGTGAAACGCGGCAGGTCGGTGTTGAAATCGGTGGTGTCTGCAGGCAGCAGTTCGCACACCTTGTCTAATAATTCGCCAGTGCCCGAACCGGTCATGGCTGAAATGGCGTAAGGCTCGCCCAAACCGAGGCCGTAGAATTCGGCGATGAGCGCCGTTTTGTTTGGTTCATCGATTTTGTTGACGGCCACGAGGACGGGTTTCTTCTGCTGGCGCAGGATGAGCGCCACGTCTTCATCGAGGACGTGCAGTCCAGCCATGCCATCAACGGCAAAAATGATGACATCGGCCTCATCGATGGCCAAGTCAACCTGTTTGCGGATTTCTTCTTCGAAGATGTCGTCCGACCCAACCACATAGCCGCCGGTATCGATGACGGTGAATTCCTTTCCGTTCCAATCGCTCTTCCCGTAGTGACGGTCACGGGTCACGCCGCTGGTCTCTTCCACGATGGCCATGCGCTGCTTCAGCA
>JAGHSL010000403.1 GCA_018065885.1 Candidatus Limimorpha equi | reverse complement strand
GCTTCATGTCGAGACCGAGGTTTTCGGCAATGACGCGTGTGCGCGACAAGGTGCCTTTTTCCAGTTTGATGGCAGAAAGCCATTTCTCGACATCGGCGGGACGTGCGCGGCGGTAGATTTTCTTCATCTCGGCCAAAGGCGTGCGGAAACGCTTGCGCTTCATCTGATGCTCAACGATTTCGCCCAAAAGGGTGACGATGCCAATATCGTGACCGATGGCAGCTTCCACAGCCACCATTTCGCCCACTTCCAATTCTAAATCTTCAGGGTAAATGAAATAGTCTTTGCGGTCGTTCTTGAAGCGCACTTCCGCCAAACGTTTTTTGACTTCGGTGGTGTCGGTGCCCTCGTAATCTTTCAGCCAATCGAACTGGTTGAGTTTGCATGCGCTTCCATCCAGAACTTTTTGCCCCGGCGCATATTCCTGACAGAACTTGCATCCGCGTTCAAAAGTCAGTTCATCATCGCATGGAATAACTTTTTTATCTTGATTATCTTGATTGTCAGTCATTTGTATTTTCTATTTTTGAGTTTCAACTATAAATTTGCAAAAATAGGAAAAAAATCAATATACCGTCATTTGGTTGTAAACTCAAATTGTCATAAATGAAACATTAATTTTTTGTTGCTTAGTTCATTAAAGAATAATTATAGGAATTTTGTGTTTTTCAAAACTAAGAAACATTTCGGATATTTTATTACTTTTGCAGTTCAAAATGCTTTTAGAAATCGTTAAAAACTTAAAATCGTATCATTATGACTACAAATTCGAACAATGTAAAGTCAGGAAAAGGTAAAGGCCTCATCATTGTTTTGGCCGTAATCGCATTGCTGGTGCTTTGGGGCATCCGTGTTTACAACAACTTGGTTGGCAAGCAGGAAACCGTTGAAACTGCGGTTGGTAACGTGCAGACCGCCTATCAGCAGCGTGCCGACCTCATTCCAAATTTGGTCGCTGCCGTGAAGAGCTATGCCGAATACGAGCAAGGAACTTTGACAGCCGTAGTCGAGGCAAGAGCCAAGGCAACATCAACGACACTCGACGCTAACAATCTGACCGAAGACCAATTGAAGGCTTTCCAAGCTGCACAGGACCAGATGTCGAGCGCCTTGTCGCGTTTGCTCGTCACGATTGAAAAATATCCTGACCTGAAGGCCAATCAGAATTACCTTGATTTGCACAGCCAGTTGGAGGCTTGCGAAAACACCATCGCCAACGCAAGACGCGAGTTTAATGCCACGGCAAAAGATTACAACACTTTCCTGCGCCGTTTCCCGAACAACATCATCGCTAACTTCGGCAATTTCGACAAAATGCCTTATTTCGAGGCTTCGGAATCAGCCCAAAATGCTCCGAATGTTGGTGATTTGTTCAATGACTAATTGATTGATGATGAAAAAGATAGGTTTTCTTTTGGCATCAATGATGCTATTTTCGGCTTTTTTTGATTATGCCTTGGCCCAGGAATCGAAATTCGGTTTCCATGGCGGTGTCAACATTTCCAGGTTGAAGTTCGATGATTACAGCAATAATTCGAGAGTTGCCAATGTTTTGGGCGGCCTCTATTATGGCTATGAATTCAATGAGCTTCTCGGAGTGCAGGCAGGTCTGGATTTCACACTTACCGGCACTGAAGAAAGCAGTCGGCAATTTGATCCTGAAACGGGCGAATCATACGATTGGAACTTTGAAATGTCTTTTGACAATTGGCGTATTCCGATTGCCTTTACCGTTTCTCCAACCGAATGGCTGCGTTTCAATGTCGGGCCACAGCTTTCGTTTTGCTCAAAAGGCGAGATTTTCGACACCAAAGCTCAGGAATATGGAGGTCAAGTGAGATATAAACTATCCAGAAAAGAATACAATGTTTTTGATATTCAAGCTGTTGCTGGTGTTGATTTTCGCTTTTACCAACGTTTTATCCTGGGTTTGCGTTATGTGTATGGCTTTAGGAATGTCTTGAAGGATAATTTCGGCATGGATTACGAAATCATGAATGCCGGAAAATCGTATCATCGTGCGGCGACTATCACTTTTGGCCTTGAGTTTTAGAGACGAATCATGTTAGGAGCAATAATAGGCGATACTGCAGGATCGGTTTACGAATTTGACAATATCAAGACAACGGATTTCCCGTTTTTCTCGCCGAGAAGCAACTACACCGAACACACGTATTACAAACCTTCATATTTTACTGAAACTATGGATAGATTCACACCTGATTTCATCAAGGAACTTCGGCCAGACGAAATCTTCGTCTTCGGCAGCAATCTGGCTGGTCATCATGGCGGCGGCGCAGCCTATATTGCCAATGCAAAATTTGGCGCAGAATGGGGCGTTGGCGTTGGCCCAACGGGACAGTGTTACGCCATCCCGACCATGCAGGGTGGGGTGGAGACCATCAAACCTTACATCGATGATTTCATCGAGTATGCAAAACAGCATCCGGGACAGAAATTCCTTGTCACGCGCATTGGCTGCGGCATTGCAGGTTTCACTGATGACGAAATTGCACCGCTTTTTGCCGAAGCCACCAATCTCCTGAATGTCAGCCTGCCTGAAACATTCTGGAAAGTGTTGGAGTGATGATTTTTTCCTTTCAGATTGGAAAAACTGTGCTTTTGAGATTTATTGTGTCAAAATGAACTAAATTTGCGCTTCGATTTATCAATTATGCAAACAAAAGTCTTTAGATATGAACGACATTGATTATTTCAAAAACCTGAATCTGGCCATCACCGTTTGCGACAAGGATGGCAATGTGCTTTACCAGAACGATTCATCTATTGATGTGAACGGCGACACGCGCGGCAAAAACCTCATGAATTGCCACAACGAGAAATCGCAGGCCATCATCCGCCATCTGATTGGCGAAGCCGACACGAATGCCTACACCATTTCGAAGAAAGGCAAGAAGAAACTGATTTACCAAACGCCTTGGTATGAGGACGATGCAAAGCAAATCGTCGGCGGACTGATTGAGTTTTCCATCATCATTCCCGAGGATATGCCGCATTTCGACCGTGGCTGATTTCGAGACATCGGAAGCGCAACCCGAAAAAGCGGCGTGCTTTTCACCCAAAGGCCGCTGCCTTTTAGATGGAAGGACGAGATGGCCTTGAAAAGTTGGCGTATGGGTCGAATTGCATTCCGTTTTTCAGGGCAATCGGATGCAAAAAACAACGGAGGAACAAATGATTTACAATTATTTTCAATAATGGTCATTTGCCATCAGGAAACAGAATATTTAGATAACTTTTAAGATTACCGTGCTCTTTTCATATTATCATGGAAATGTTGTATTTTTGCACAAAAGAAAATATTAAATTCACTAATTCATAAAGAAGTGAAAGTGTCATTTGGAATTGATATGGACAAAGAGGTTGTCGGAAAATTTAAATTTAACAATCCAATGGCTGAATCAATCTCGCAGTTCATCGCTGAAAATAATTATGGAGAAAGTATAAAAAAATTCTTGATAGGTCTAATTTGCGTAGGCCCTCAATATGATTCATTAACCAAACCTCGTCGTCCTAAGTACACCGAATACAAAGAGGCGAAGTTTGACGGTTGGGATCCTTTCACCATCGAAAAGACCTTTGAATGTGAGATAAAACTCGACTATGCAAAGGTGCTTGAGGCCACGGAGGAAGAAGTGAAGAAAATTGTGGCGCAATCCATCATGGGTTATCTCCACGAACTCAAAATGCCAAAGAAAGTAACGGATTTCGACAAGGCTAAGTTTATCGCCGACCTTGAAACCTACTTTCGCAAGGAGCATTTGATAGATTGAACGATTGGGCTGTTTTCGGGGCGGCAGCCGCTGCCCGAAACTTTTCTCTCGCAAGCGTAGCAGCGAAAACCCATTTATGAAAGATTCTTGTTGGATTTATGTCCTAAACAAAAAAATCCCGCTGACTCAGCAGCTTGAAGGCAAGTCTGCTAAATCAGCGGAAAATTTCTAAATCAGCGAAAAGCCGGTTTATTTCGTCACCAGATTATAGGTGTCCTGAGCAATCACAAATTCTTCGTCGGTCGGATAGACCACCACGGTAACCTTTGAGTCAGGTGCAGAGATGACGGCTGCATCGCCGATGGTTTCCTTGTTGATGCGTGGGTCGATCTTGATGCCGAGGAATTCCATGTTTTCGAGGATAGGTTCGCGCATGAACCAAGCGTTTTCACCAATGCCGCCGGTCATCACGATGATGTCGGCACCATTCATGATGGCTGCGTAGGCACCGATGTATTTCTTCACGCGGTGAGCGAACATGTTGAAAGCGTAGGTGCTGCGTTCGTCGCCTTCTTCCTTGCCTGCGCGGACGTCACGCATATCCTGCTTGCCGCCAGTGATACCCACGAGGCCCGACTTCTTGTTGACCAAAGTGTTCATTTCCTTGGTGTTGTAGCCTTCCTTGTCCATGATGTACATGAAAGCGCCAAGGTCGAGGTCACCGGTGCGGCTGCCCATCATAAGGCCTTCGACAGGGGTGAAGCCCATGGATGTTTCCACCGATTTGCCATATTCAACGGCTGCAATGGAAGCACCGCTGCCCAAGTGGCAGGTGATGATTTTGCTGGTCTTCCAATCCTTGCCAACGAAAGCGGCGGCCTTTTCGGCGACATACTTATGGCTGGTGCCGTGGAAGCCGTAACGGCGCACGCGGTACTTTTCGTAGTATTCGTAAGGCACGGCATAGAGGTAAGCCTCAGGTGGCATGGTAGCGTGGAACGAGGTGTCGAACACGGCTGCCATCGGGATGCCTGGAAGCACTTCTTCCATAGCGTGGATGCCTTGCAAGCTGCCAGGGTTGTGCAGTGGAGCGAGGTCGCAGAGTGATTCGATGCCTTCAATGGCTTTCTGGTCGATGAGGACGCTCTGTGGGAACAGTTCACCGCCGTGGGCTACTCTGTGGCCGACTGCATCGATTTCCTTCAGGTCCTTGATGACGCCCATCTTCGGGTCAACCAATGCTTTCAGCACTAATTTGATACCTTCGGTGTGGTTCGGGATAGGAAGCTGTTCGTAGTACTTCTCGCCGTTGTATTTATGTGTAAATTCACCCATTTCAAGGCCGATGCGTTCGAGCAAGCCTTTGGCTAAGAGGTGAGATGTGTTGGCGTTTTCCATGTCAAGCAACTGATACTTAATGGAAGAACTGCCGCAGTTTAAGACTAATATTTTCATGTTGAATGTTTTTGTTGTTTAACTGTTTAATTGTTTTCGCCCTTGGCGGGAGAAAGTAAATACGGAGTAAATTTTAGAGTAAATTTCAACATGCAACTTCATAGCCGTTTTAAACGCAAATTTCCATAAATTAACCGAAAATTATCGTGAATTTGACTGATACACAAGTATTAAAATTATCGATAATTCATGTTTAATTCGCGATAATTTGTGTTTAGCGAAGCAAAAAAAGATATTGCAATTTTATAGTTGACACTTGAAAAATTTACTCGTAATTTACTCTTAATTTACTGTTTACCCTCCGCGGTGCGGAGAAATTTACTTCTTTTGGGCGATGGCCTGGTTTGCGGTGATGGCGACGAGTTTGTAAACATCATCGATGGAGCAGCCGCGGCTCAAATCGTTGCAAGGCTTTGCAAGACCTTGGAGGACTGGACCAACAGCTTCAGCACCTGCAAGACGCTGAACGAGTTTGTAAGCAATGTTGCCGACTTCGAGGCGTGGGAAGACCAAGGTGTTGGCTTTACCAGCAACCGGGCTGTTAGGAGCTTTGCTTGCACCGACTGACGGAACGATGGCGGCATCAGCCTGCAGTTCGCCGTCGAGGACGAGGTCAGGACGCATTTCCTGAGCCTTGCGTGTGGCTTCGATGATCTTGTCGACATCTTCGTGCTTGGCTGAACCCTTTGTTGAGAAGCTCAAGATGGCTGTGATTGGGTCAATCTTGGCAATGTTCTTGGCGGTATCGGCAGTGCAGACAGCGATTTCGGCCAATTGGTCGGCAGTCGGGACTGGAGTGACAGCGCAGTCGGCGAAGACCAGCTTGCCATCGGTGCCGTATTTGCAGCCTTCAGGCAGGAACATGATGAATGCACCCGAAACGCAGCTTACGCCAGGAACGGTCTTGATGATTTGCAGGGCAGGACGGAGCATGTCGCCTGTGGTGCTGCGGGCACCGCTGACGAGGCCGTCGGCTTCACCAGCCTTGACGAGCAGGATGCCGAGATACATGAAGTTTTCGGCAAGGTTTTCGGCCTGTTCCATGGTCATGCCTTTGGCTTTGCGGAGTTCGTAAAGCAATTCGGCGTATTTCTGTTTGTTAGGGTTGTTCTTTGGGTCGATGATTTGAGCCTTGTCGATGTTCTTCAGGCCAAATTCAGCGGTCATTTCCTTGATTTTTTCGGCTGGGCCGATAAGGGTAATGTCGGCAACGCCGTCAGCGAGAAGCTGGTCGGCGGCTTTCAGTGTACGTGGTTCGTCACCTTCAGGAAGCACAATGCGCTGCTTGTTGGCTTTGGCATTGGCAATGATTTCTTGCATTAAATCCATGATAAATGTTGATTATTGTTGATTGTTTAATTGTTGATTTGTTTGCTTTAA
>JAGHSL010000266.1 GCA_018065885.1 Candidatus Limimorpha equi | reverse complement strand
ATCACATGCAAAAATCAAGTAAAAAGTTTTTCCTTATCACCCTACTCTGTTTTGCCAGCGCAAACCTTTTCGCGCAATACGGCACACAATTCGACAACAGAGGTTTCGAAAACTGGACCACACGCGACATCGAATCATGCGACGAGCCTGTACATTGGCACGCCGGAGGCACCGCAACCGGTTCATTTTCAGGATTTCTATCCAGCCAAATCGAACAATCGTCACAAACACGTCCCGGCTCCAATGGAACCAAGAGCGTCAGAATCTATCCCACAAAAGTTTTAGGCATCACGGCCAACGGCAACATGACCAACGGACGCATGAATGCCGGCAGCATGTCGGCAACTGGGACAGACAACTACCATTATTCCCAATGTTCGAATCCTACATTCAACACTGAAATTTCCGTCATTCCCGACTCAGTGGCCGTTTGGGTTTGTTTCCGCAGCGAAAGCAGCACCCAAAACGCCAGCATCCACGCCGCAATTCACGGCGAATATGATTACGTATTTTACGCCGCTGGCAATGAAGGACCATTGTACGAACTTGTTGCAACAGCAGAGGACCGCTTCACCAGAACCACTACGGAACAAGGCGACATGGTTTGGAGGCGCATCTCCATACCTTTTGCAAATGACGGTTATGGCACCGAAATAAAACACATTCTTTTTACCATCACGACAAACGAATTGGCAGGACAAGGCAGCGACAAAGATGATATGTTCATCGATGATATTCTGCTGATATACAATCCATCACTACGATTAGAACAGCTCAACAAAACCAATTTCATGCAACTCGACGACATAACAATCCGTTTTTCCCTCAGCGGAACCATGTCGGCAGATAACCTGAACGCCGAAGCCAACAAAGTCATCGCCCAGCTCTCCGATGCCAACGGAAGCTTTGCCAATCCAATTGAATTGGGTCGCGTGACCACCAATGAAAGCGGCACCATCACGGCACAGATTCCTCAAGTTGAAGACGGGCATTACAAAGTGCGCGTCATCTCCACCAATTACCCAATGGTAGGGGAAAACATCACCGACATTAACATCCAAGCCTATTTTTCTGCCACAGAAAACACATCAGGCTGCAAAATATACCCAAATCCGACCAGTTCAAGCATTCACATTTCCGCTAAAAATCCGATTAATGAAATCAAGTTCCTCGACATGAATGGCAAAGTGCTTGTGGAAAAAGCAATGGCTACAAAAGAAGCCGAAATCGACCTGACGGCTTTCGAATCGGGCATTTATTTCATTGAAATCACATCTGAAAACAAGAAAAGTGTACAACGCATCGTTAAAGAGTAAAACGAGACGAAAATGCATCACGAACTAAAGACATTCAAAAAAGAGCATCCTTTTACCGCGCTGATGCTCATTGCGATAGCGGTCAGAATCATTGCAGTGGCTTTCGTTCCAGGCTTCGGTTCGCATCAGGAATTGCAGCATCCGAGCCTCATTCACGACTTTTTGGAATGGCTCAAAAATGCCATCGGACTGAGCGGTTCACCGAAAGTGCAGTTCGTCAGCCGCGCCTTTTATGCACTGATTTCATTATTCACGGTATCAATGATTTATCGCATTTGCGATTTAATAGGAGACAAAAACAACGCATGGCTTATCGCCCTCATCCCGTCCATTTGTTGCATTATGCCATCGTTTGGCATTATTGAGAACATCAGTGCGTTTTTAGGTTTGCCGCTCGTGCTTTACGGCAGCAACATCGTCATCCGACAGGAAGTGCTGCGCAAGGCAAACATGCACGAAAACGTTCACCGCACATCGTTTTATGTCGCGGGCATCATGTTCGGATTGGGCATTGCCGTTTGGTACGAAAGCACCTTGATTGCCCTCAGCGTGCTGCTGATTCTCGCCTTGAAACGCAATCGGAAAGGCGTTCAATTCACATTTATTGGACTGATTATCACGTTGGTAATCATTTATGCATTACTCCTTATTTTACATGTTAATCCTTGGGGATACGTGATGATTTGAGCCATTAGCAATTTCCATATTACGATAAAACTGAGATGAGACTCCCGCGCAGGCGTGAGTGACATTCTTCCAAAAGGCCGTCAAAAAAACTCCAATAGTCCAACTGTCCACAAGTCTAACAGTCCATTAGTCCAAAAGTCTAATTGTCCAAAATTCACATTCTCATGAACTCCGAAGAAGCCCGTCAACGTATCGCCGAATTGAGCGAAGAACTTGAAAGACACAACTATAACTATTATATCCTCGCCAACCCGACCATCAGCGATTACGAGTTCGACATGAAACTCGAAGAGCTGAGTCGTTTGGAAAAGGAATTCCCCCAGTTTTTGCTGTCCACCTCTCCCACTCAGCGTGTCGGCGGTGGCGTGACGAAGGAATTCAAGAGCGTGGAGCACCGTTATCCGATGCTTTCGTTGGCCAATTCCTACAGCAAGGAAGACATTGAAGAGTTCATTACACGCATCAAAAAGACTATCAATGAGGAAGTTGAGTTTTGTTGCGAACTAAAATTCGACGGTCTTTCCATCAGTCTGCAATACGAAGCCGGCGTTTTGGTGCGTGCCGTGACTCGCGGCGACGGCACACACGGCGACGATGTGACGACCAACGTAAAGACCATTCGCACCATTCCGCTGAAGTTGCAAGGCAATTTTCCACCGTTTTTCGAGATGCGCGGCGAAATCGTGATGCCTTTGGACAGTTTCAACCGCCTCAACGAAGAACGTGCCGACGAAGGCTCGCAACTCTTTGCCAATCCGCGCAATGCAGCCGCCGGAACATTGAAACTGCAAGACTCGCGCGAAGTGGCGCACCGCCGTTTGGACAGTTACGAATACTACATGATGATGGACGACTTAGAGACCCGTTTTTCAACACATTACGAGTCGCTGATGGCCTCGCGCAAATGGGGTTTCAACGTTTCCAATTTCATCTGCCTTTGCAAAAATGTTGATGAGATTTTCGACTTCATCAACTATTGGGATGAAAAACGCCACGAACTGCCTTTCGCCATCGATGGCATCGTGCTGAAAGTGAACAGTTTTGCCCAGCAGCAAATGCTTGGCTTCACGGCGAAATCGCCGAAATGGGCCATAGCCTACAAATTCAAGGCCGAAGAAGTGGAGACGGAACTGTTAAGCGTTGATTTTCAAGTCGGTCGACATGGGACAATTACCCCCGTAGCGAACCTTGCTCCCGTTCAGTTAGCAGGCACAACCGTAAAACGCGCCACCTTGAACAACGAAGATTTCATCCGCCAGTTCGATTTGCATTATGGCGACACCGTGAGTGTAGTGAAAGGCGGCGAAATCATTCCGAAAATCATCGGCGTCAATCTGAACCGCCGCAAGGAAGACGTAGAGCCAGTGAAATTTGTCACGCATTGCCCGATTTGCGGAGCGGAATTGGTGCAAAACGAAGGAGAAGTGGCTTGGTATTGCCCAAACACTTTGGGCTGTTCACCACAAATCAGAGGGCGCGTCGAGCATTTCATCGGGCGCAAAGCCATGAACATTGAGAGCCTCGGCGAAGGAAAAGTCGAATTGCTTTACGAGGAAGGTCTCATCAAGGATGTTGCCGATTTATACGATTTGACATACGACAAACTATTTGGTTTAGAGAAAGTTATCACCATTCAAGATGAATACAGTCTGCTGCCTGTTGCGACACGCAAAGTCAGTTTTAAGGAGAAAACAGCACTCAACATACTGGATGCTTTGGAGAAATCGAAATCTGTTCCATTCGAGCGCGTACTTTTTGCCTTGGGCATCAAATTCGTCGGCGAAACAGTTGCCAAAACACTTGCCTTTGCCTTACACGACATCGACCATATCATCAATGCAAGCGTTGAAGAAATGACGCAAATCAATGAAATCGGCGAAAAAATCGCCCTTTCGGTCAGGAATTTCTTTGATGACGAACGCAACATCGAAATTGTCAACCGACTGAAAACCGCCGGTTTGCGATTTGTTGTTGAAGAAAAGCAAGCCTCTGACAAAGAGCAGGTTCTGGCTGGAAAATCGTTTGTAGTGAGTGGTGTTTTCGAACATTATTCGCGCGACGGCATCAAGGAAACCATTGAGGCATACGGCGGCAAAAACATCAGTTCCATCTCTTCCAAGACCGATTATGTGCTGGCTGGCGACAAAATGGGACCTGAAAAACGCAAGAAAGCCGAAAGTCTCAACATTCCAATCATCACCGAAGCGGATTTTGAAAAAATGATTGGCATTGACAGACAGGAAGAATCCACCGGACTGCTGTTTTAATCATTTGTCTATGAACATTTTATTCAATAAGCCGTATGGCGTTTTAAGCCAATTCACACCCGAAGCCGGACATCAGGCGCTGAACGAATTTGGCCTGCCGCCAGGCGTTTACGCCGCAGGCCGCCTCGACCACGACAGCGAGGGTGCCTTATTGCTTTCCGACAACGGCAAACTCATCAAAAGACTCTTGGATCCGAAATTTGAGCATCCTCGCACCTATCTGGCACAAGTCGACGGACAGATTACAACCGAAGCCGTGCGCCAATTGGCAAAAGGTGTCGACATAAAAGGCTATCACACAAAACCTTGCAAGGCTGAAATCATTTCAGAGCCTGAAAATCTTGGGGAACGCATTCCTCCTATCCGTTACCGCGCCAACATCCCTACAAGTTGGGTGCGCCTCACTTTAATTGAAGGCAAAAACCGCCAAGTGCGCCACATGACGGCAGCCGTTGGCTTCCCGACACTACGTTTAATTCGCATACAGATTGGCAACATCGACTTGGGCGAATTGCAACCCGGCGAATGGCGCGTAGTGAATGAACGGGTGATTTGAATTTCAGGTAGTCCTATTACAATTGGAAATCGTTTGGAATAGAATATTTCATGGACGATATTTTTGAAGCCGAAGCCAAAGAGCAGGTTGATGTTACACCAGCCGTTTTCCAGATTTTGCCTATTTTTCGTCAAAGGCAAATGAAAATGATGAAATGTGAGGGCGTTTTGACAAAAAAATCTTACTTTTGCAATTTAATCAATAAATTCATGCAATCATGATTGACATTAAGTTTTTAGTCAAGAATCCTGACATCGTCAGAGAAAATATCAAGAAGAAATTCCAAGACAGCAAGTTGCCTTTGGTTGACCAGGCAATTGCCTTGTATCAGCAATATTGTGATTGTCAGCAACGTGCTGATGATCTGCGCTCACAGCGCAACTCCATTTCAAAGGAAATAGGCATCCTTTTTAAAAACAAAGAGGTTGAAAAGGCCAACGATTTGAAGAAAGTCGTTGAAGCCAACGCTCAGGAACTGGAAAATCTCGCCAAGCAGCAGATTTCCCTCATGGACGAATTGACCAAGGTGATGTATGCCATCCCGAACATCATCGCTCCATCGGTGCCAATTGGTCCTGATGACACGCATAATGTTGAGATTGAGAAGTTTGGAGAACCTATCGTTCCTGATTTCGAAGTACCTTATCATGCCGACATCATGGCTAAGTTCAATGGCCTTGATTTGGATGCCGCTCACCGTGTGGCTGGTAATGGCTTCTATTATCTGATGGGCGACATTGCTCGTCTTCATTCAGCCGTCATTACCTACGCCCGCGACTTCATGATTGAAAGAGGTTTCACCTATTGCATTCCTCCTTTCATGGTCAGAAGCGAAATCGTTTCAGGCGTGATGAGTTTCGCCGAAATGGATGCCATGATGTATAAGATTGAAGGCGAAGACCTTTATCTGATTGGCACCAGCGAACACTCCATGATTGGCAAGTTCATCGACCAGATGATTCCTGAAGACAAGCTCCCGTTGACCATGACGAGTTATTCACCTTGCTTCAGAAAGGAAAAGGGTGCTCATGGCATTGAGGAACGCGGCGTTTACCGTATCCACCAGTTCGAAAAGCAGGAAATGGTCGTCATCTGCAAGGAAGAGGAATCGGAGATGTGGTACGAAAAGATGTGGCGCAATACCGTTGAATTGTTCCGTTCGATGGATATTCCGGTCCGCACGCTTGAATGCTGCTCTGGCGATTTGGCCGACTTAAAGGTCAAGTCGTTGGATGTTGAGGCTTGGTCGCCGCGCCAGAAGAAGTATTTCGAAGTGGGCAGTTGTTCCTATCTCGGTGATGCTCAGGCCCGTCGTCTGAAGATTAGGATTAAGAGTAAGAACGGAAACTATTTCGCACACACCTTGAACAATACCGTTGTGGCTCCTCCGCGCATGTTGATTGCCTTCTTGGAGAATAATCTCCGCGCTGACGGTTCAGTCGCCATTCCGGAAGCCTTGAGACCTTATATGGGTGGAAAGACGGAAATCCGTTAATGTAGGGACGCACCGAGTGCGTCCGAAAAGTGAAAAGTGAAAAAGCGGAATTTTTAAAAGTGCGGAGGAAAATTTTCCCCATGAAGGGATGTAGTAAAGGTTAGAGATTCCCGCCTTCGCGGAAATGACACTTCACTGTTGGAGTGCCTCGCCGTCTAAAAGTCCAATTGTCAAACAGTCTAAAAGTCAAATAGTCTAATTGTCCACAAGTCCAAAAAATCAGAAAAAATGGATCTTTCAATAGTCGTACCTTTATTAAATGAGGCGGAATCGTTGCCCGAATTGGAGGCATGGATTCGTCGTGTCGTGGAAAAGGAAGGTTATTCCTACGAAATAGTTTTCGTTGATGATGGTTCAACCGACAATTCATGGCACATCATTCAGGAACTTTCGAAGCAGAATCCGAATGTGAAGGCAATCCGATTCCGCAAGAATTACGGCAAGTCGCCGGCTTTGAACGAAGGTTTCAAACTCGTCCAAGGCGATGTGGTCATCACGATGGATGCCGATTTGCAGGATAGTCCTGACGAAATCCCTGAACTCTACAAGATGATTAAAAAAGACGGTTATGATTTGGTATCAGGCTGGAAGAAAGTCCGTTACGATTCCAAGTTGATGAAAAACATCCCTTCCAAGCTGTTCAATTGGACGACAAGGAAAATGTCGGGAATCAAATTGCATGATTTCAATTGCGGCTTGAAGGCCTATCGTTTGGATTTGGTGAAAAGCCTTCAGATTTATGGCGAGATGCACCGTTACATTCCTGTCATCGCCAAGATGAATGGCTTCGGCAATATTGGGGAGAAGGTCGTGCATCATCAGAAGCGCAAGTATGGCACAAGCAAGTTCGGCATGAGCCGTTTCGTGCGTGGCTATCTGGATTTGTTGACCATCAATTTCATCTCCAAGTTCAGCAACCGCCCGATGCATTTCTTCGGCCTTTGGGGTTCGTTGACTTTCCTCATCGGTTTTGTCATCGCCCTGTATCTGGCTTGTTCGCGCATTTTCGCCCACGTCTATCACATGACCGACCGACCATTGTTCTATTTCTGCCTTTTGGCCATGGTGATTGGCGTTCAGATGTTCTCCACAGGTTTTCTGGCAGAAATGATCACCTCGACGCAACGCGACAAACGGGTGTATTCCATTTCGGAACGTATCAATG
>JAGHSL010000333.1 GCA_018065885.1 Candidatus Limimorpha equi | reverse complement strand
TTTCGCCAGCCATGGCATCGAATGAGGCTTCGAGTTTGCCAGAACTGATGTTGCCCACGAAAAGATGGCTGAAAGTGTCGACCCACTGGTCCCAATGACGGTACATCAAGTCGTTGTTGATGCGGCCTGATGAAAGCGGGAGGTCTGGATAAATGTCGGCAACTGTTTCGTTGAGTTTCACTTCCTTGCAGAAAACGACTTGAGCGCAATCAGGTGAATAAAGGAATCCGTTGATGTCGTCTGGTTCGTTGGAAATCTTTTCGCGGCCAGTGCCGTCAGGGTTGATTTCCCAAATCTGCATCGAACCGCTTTCGGCGCAAAGAAATCCGATTTTCTTGCCATCGGGACGCCATTGCGGGCTGTATTCGCTGACTTTTGAATCGGAAAGTACGCGACAGTCGCTGCCATCGGCATTCATGATGTAAAGCGTTGAGCCGCTGCGGTTTTCCTCAACGCTGTAATAAGTCACATTGAAGACGACCTGGCTGTGGTCGGGCGAGATGCTCGATTCGCCGATACGACCCATGCTCCAAAGCACTTCTGGGGTCATCACATCCGATTGAAGGGTCATTTCTTTCGGCCCGATTTTTTCTTTGCCTTGAGGTTCAGTCTCAGGCTTTTGCGTGTTGCACGATACGAGTAAGCAGGTAATCATGGCTAACAAAGGTAAACTGTGTTTCTTCATATAAAACGAATTTGAAATTTGCTTCAAAAGTACGAATTTATGGCATTTGTTTGCATTTTTTTCATTAATCCTTTGAGAATTTGCTGAATTACACTATTTTTGCACCGCTTTTTAGAATTCATAATTAAAAGAGAAATACTATGTTAAGTCAAGATGTAAAGATTGGAAGTGCAATCCGTATGGATGGTAAGATTTATTTCTGCATTGACTTCCAACACGTTAAGCCAGGTAAAGGCAACACTATCATGCGTATCAAATTGAAGGATGTGCTCAGCGGCAATGTGCTTGAAAAGCGTTTCGACATTGGCGTGAAGCTGGAAGATGTCCGCGTTGAACACCGTCCTTACCAATACCTTTATAAAGAAGGTGAAGATTATATCTTCATGCACACCGAGACCTACGAACAGATCCCGATCATGGAAGAAAACATCACCGGCGTGAAGTTCATGAAGGAAAATGATGTCGTTGATGTTGTCGTCGACGCTTCAACCGAAACCATCCTTTATGCTGAAATGCCTGTGAAGACCGTCCTTCAAGTGACCTACACCGAACCTGGCGAAAAGGGCAATACCGCCACCAACGCCATGAAGGAAGCTACCGTTGAAACTGGCGCAGTCATCAAGGTGCCGTTGTTCATCAACAATGACGATATGGTCAGAGTTGACACCCGCACCGGTGAATATTGCGAACGTGTTAAAGCCTAATGCTTTTCTAACGATACATGAAAGCGCAGAACCTTTGTTTAGGTTGCTGCGCTTTTTTTCATAAACATTTTTGGAATCCGATTGTTATAAGATTATAATCAACCAAGACAATGAAAATACCACAGACAAGCTTGCGCGAAATAGCAGAACTTATTGGCGCGGAATATGTTGGCGACCCTGATTTCCCGATTACGGGATTGAATGAAATCCACAAGGTGGAGAAAGGCGACATTACTTTCGTCGATCATCCGAAATACTATGCGAAAGCACTTAATTCGGCAGCAACGACGGTGCTGATTAATGTGCGTGTCGATTGCCCTGAAGGTAAAGCCCTTCTTATTCATAATGATCCTTTTGATGCTTTTCTGCGCATTTTGCGCCATTTCCGTCCGTATGAACCTCAAGAACAAGCTATTAGTTCTTCTGCTGAGATTGGCGAAGGCACTCGCATTATGCCAGGCTCTTTTGTCGGCAATCATTGTAAGATAGGAAAGAATTGCGTCATCCATCCGAATGTCACCATTTACGATTATTGCGTGGTTGGTGATAATGTTGTCATCCATTCGGGAAGCGTGATTGGTGCCGACGGTTACTATTTCCAGCGCCGTTCGGAAGGCTACAAGAAATTTGAGTCGTTTGGCCGAGTCGTCATCGGCGATGATGTTGAGATTGGCGCGTTGTGCAGCATCGACAAGGGCGTTACTTCCGACACCATTATTAATAAAGGTACGAAAATGGACAATCATTGTCAGGTTGGGCATGACAGCTACATTGGCTGCAATTGCCTGATTGGAAGCCATGCCGCCATTGCTGGCGTTACGCGCATCGAAGATGATGTGATTCTTTGGGGACGCGTCTGCGTCAACAAGGATTTGGTGATTGGCGAGGGGGCTGTCGTTTTAGCCACATCTGCTGTCGACAAATCCATTGCTCCCGGAAAGGCCGTTTTCGGCGTTCCGGCTCAGGATGCCCGAAAACAATGGCGCGAACAGGCCGCCATGCGTCAATTGCCTGATTTTCTGAGAGAATACTATCAAAAACAAAAAAACGAACAGTAATTTATGAAAAGACTTTGTTTGCTATTGCTGGTCCTGCTTTCTTGGGCAAGTGTTTTCGCCCAGCGGCAAATGCATACTTATCAGTATGCGGAAAAAGATGGAAAGCCCTTGCTGATGGATGTGTATATGCCTGAAAACGTATATGATAGCACTGTAACTGTCGTTTATGTTTTTGGCGGAGGTTTTGTCAGTGGCGAAAGAAACAGCTCAAGTTCGGCGGAGTATTGCAATGAACTGGCAGATTGTGGCTATATTGCCGTTGCCATTGATTACCGTTTGGGATTGAAGGGAGAGAAAAATCTCGGTCTGTTCAATCACAAACCAGTGGAAAAAGCCGTTCATTTTGCTGCTGAAGATGCCATTTCCGCATTGAGTTATCT
>JAGHSL010000339.1 GCA_018065885.1 Candidatus Limimorpha equi | reverse complement strand
TGGCTGAAGGACAACAAGGCTTTCATAACTTATTCAAGTCCAACGGATAACGGAGGAAAATATGCCGAAACCTACTACGAAACGCTGATCAGCAACAAACGCTATTCCTTGGTGGAATGTCGTCTGGAGACAGGCCGCAAGAACCAAATCCGCGTTCACATGCAGGACATCGGTCATCCCGTTGTCGGCGACCCGAAATACGGCAACGGCGACAATTCGTTAGGCCGTCTTTGCCTCCCCGCTTACAAAATCTGTTTCCATTATCCCGTGACGGGAAAGGATTTGGAATTTGAGACGTCCTTCCCTGCCGTGTTTGAGAAACCATTTCCTCAGAAATAACTTCGGTCTGCAAAAGGTGGTACGATACCACCCAGCAAAGGTGGTACAACAAAAGACGAACATGGAAGAAACAGAAAAGATAAAACAAGCGATGGAAGCTTGGACCAAGCTGGAACTGACGCCAAGAGACAAGGACAGATTGAGCCGAAAGTTCACAGTGGAATTCAACTACAACAGCAACCACATAGAAGGCAACACGTTGACATACGGCCAGACGGAGTTGCTTCTGCTCTTCGGCAAGGTAGCAGGAGAGGCAGAAATGCACGATTTGGAAGAGATGAAAGCAAGCAATGTGGGATTGAAGATGATGACTGTAGAGTCGGAGAACATCGAAATGCCCTTGACACAGAACTTCATCAGGCTGTTACACCAGACACTTATTCGTGAGGATTATACCGTCTATCGTACTCTTCCCGGAGGTGTGCAGACGAGCTACGTGATTCATGCCGGCCAGTACAAAACACGCCCTAATTCAGTAATCACTCGCTATGGCGACCGTTTTGAATACGCATCGCCCGAGGAAACGCCCGCGTTGATGACTGACCTCGTAAACTGGTATAACGAAGAGGAAAAAAAGAAAGAACTGGCTCCATACGAATTGGCGACGCTCTTCCATTACCGCTACATACGTATTCACCCATTCGAAGATGGCAATGGACGTATTGCACGTTTGCTGGTGAATTACATTCTGGCACGTCATGGTTATCCCATGATTGTAGTACGCAGTCGCAAGAAACAAGAATATCTGGAAGCATTGCACCGTTCGGATTTGAATGTAGGGCCATCACCTGCTGAGGGTGCTCATGCGGAGTTGGCACAGATAAAGCCTTTCTTGGAGTATTTCTATGGCGTGATTGCAGAAGAAATTTTGGGTGATGTGAAATTTGTGAGCGAAAGAGGTGATGATGTTTGGTGGTACGATGGTGAGCAGATTCGATTTCGATCACACAACAACAGCGTCATGCTGCACGCGATGATTGACAATCGAAAGATAACTATTGCTGCCTTACAGCAACTGGCTGGCATCAACAAATCAGCCGTCCAGAAGTTTCTGAAGCAAATGACCGACAAAGGTTATGTTTCAAGGAACGAAGATGGAACTTGGCGAGTCATCATTACACCAACGTTATAAAAAATGCAATTTCCTCCACGCCTACAAAATCTGTTTTCATCATCCCGTGACGGGAAAGGATTTGGAATTTGAGAAACCATTTCCTCAGAAATAATCAAAAAGCCGCTGAAAAGCGGCTTTTTTCATGTCTTACAACAAGAAAAACAAAGCCACGCCCAAAATGGTTATCAACGTTCCAATCACCTCACGCACAGTGACTTTCTGATGATTGATAAGCGCGTATGGCAAAATAATCAGCACTGGCGTCAGGGCCATAAGGGTTGAAGCAATGCCCGCATGGGTGTAACGCACTGCCATCAACGAAAGCGAAACACCGATGAACGGACCGAAAAAGGTCGTCAAGGTGGCAAAAGTCATGCCACGACGGTCGTGCAGTGCCTCTCCCACTTGCCCCAACGATTTCCGACAAGCCAAAATCAGGAAGAAACCTATCAGGCCAGCGATAGCACGGATATATGTTCCGGCAAAAGGCATCATGTCAACGACCCGTTGCGGTGCATCGTCAGGAATGGATTCCGCATAATAGTTCAAGCCTATCTTACTCAGCACCAAACCGATACCCTGTCCCATACCGGCACCAATACCAATAAGCACACCTTTCAAGGGCAGTTTCAGTTTCAGGCTCTTTCCGCTGCGCACCATAATGGAAAAACCGATGCCAAAAAGCGTGACAAACATGGCAAGCCATGAGCGCCACGACATCGATTCGCCCAGCAACAGCCAGCCCGTAATACCAGCCATAGGCGGTGCCAAAGTCATAAACAGTTGTCCGAAACGCGAGCCGAAAACAATATAAGAATTGAACAGGCAATAATCACCGAAAACATAACCGACAAGTCCCGACAAGGCAAGCCACAGCCATGCTGAACCGTTAGCAAAGACAGGATATGGGCTTCCCGTCGCCACCCATAGCACGATGCTTAACATAATGAGTGACAGCACCATCCTTATCAGATTGAGTGGCAATGCGCCCAACCTTTTGCTCGCAACATCGGCAAACAAAGCCGTTGCCGTCCACGACAAAGCCACTGATAAGGATAAGATTTCACCTAAATATTGCATGACTGGATTTTTTGCGGCGCAAAAGTAGGAAATTTTTCCTTTTATGGGAGAAAGCTATTCCAGAACGCCAATGTGGATACCAAAACTGTTTTGTCTAATTGCAAAAAGGGCACTACAGACCAACTTGTCTTATTGAATTTTATAACCGACAAATCATCGGATTCAAAAAGGCAGCATTAAAAAAGGCCCGGCTGCAAGCAGTCAGGCCAAAAACCAAAAATTATGAAAAAAACTATTACTATTATGCTAAGAATGGCATTTTAACCACGATAGCCTTGAGGAGTTTGTTACGGACCTTGATGTAGATTTCAGTGTCTTTCTTGCTGAAAGCCTTGCAAACCAAGGCAGTACCGATGTTCTTGCCTGTTGAAGGTGAAGGGCTACCGGAACGCACCATGCCGATGACATTGCCTTCGGCATCGCAAACTTCGTAACCATTACGCGGAATACCACGGTCAATCATTTCAAAACCGACAATCTTCTGGCTCACGCCATTGGCCTTCTGAGCAGCAAAGATTTCGCGGTTGATGAAATCGTTACCATCGACGAACTTGGTGATCCAACCCAGACCAGCTTCGATTGGGCTGATGGTGTCGTCGATTTCGTGACCATAGAGGCAGAAACCCTTTTCGAGGCGGAGGGTATCGCGGCAGCCCAAGCCAGCAGGCATGATGCCGAATTCCTTACCAGCCTCAAAAACAGCATTCCACACTTCGATTGCATGAGCAACCGGGATATAGATTTCGCAACCACCGGCACCAGTGTAACCTGTTGTCGAGAAAATCACGTTTTCAATGCCAGCGAAAGTGATGATTTGGAAAGTATAGTATTCCATGTCAACGACATTGGCATTTGTGAGTTTCTGCATGGCTTTCAGGGCGTTAGGACCCTGAACGGCGAGCTGTGCCCATTCTTCGCTTTCGTTCTTGAAGTCTTCACCGAGCTTCATGCCGAACTTGGCGGCAATCTGGCTCATCCAATTCCAGTCCTTGTCGATGTTGGCAGCATTCGGAACCATGAAATAATGGTCGTCAGCAATGCGGTAAACCAGCATATCGTCAACAATGCCACCCTTGCCGTTTGGCAGGCAGGTGTACTGAACCTTACCGTCTTCCAAAGCAGCGACATCATTCACGGTGCAATATTGCATAAACTGCTTTGCCATAGGGCCTTTTGCACGGAATTCGCCCATGTGAGAGACATCAAACACGCCGACATTGTTGCGGACGTTGTTGTGTTCTTCAACCAAGCCTGAGTATTGAATAGGCATGTCGTAACCAGCAAATTCAGCCATCTTGGCGCCCAAGTCGTGGTGAATCTGGTTGTAAGGAGTCTTTTTTAATTCGATGTTTTCCATTTG
>JAGHSL010000454.1 GCA_018065885.1 Candidatus Limimorpha equi | reverse complement strand
TACCGTTGGCTGCCAGTGCATAGTAGTCAGCGCTGTAGAGACCTTCTTCGCCGTCTTCTTCGAGGGTAGGCATGAAGCCGACTTCCCAGTTTTCAGCATCGGTTGATCTTGCATAGTAAGTGTAGGTGATTGCTGTGTTGTCAGAATCCTGGTCAGCAGCAATGACGTGGATGATGTTGTGGTTAGGACCTGAGGTGATGACTCTTGGCCAAGTCAATTCTTCAGCGGAAACGCCGAGGCTTGGGTTCGGAATTTCGTGTCTTGTCCATTCGCCTTCGCCTTTCTTTTCGCGGGTGTAGCAAACCATGGTGCCGATGCTGGTGTGAGCAACAACGATTTCACCGTCTTCGCCCCACTGTGCGTATGAAGGCCAACCGGTCTTTTCTTCTTCAATGCGTGCATCTGGACCATCAGGGAAGAGCAATTCGCCATCAGGCAAAACGAGGTTGTAACCTGTACCACGGTCAGGAGCGGCAGCGGTGCCAGAGTGTGAGAATGTGGCTGTTACACCAACGGCACCATCCTGGAAGCGAGCCATACGGTTAGCAACGAAACCATTGCCTTGAAGGTCGTAGTTCGTAATCATTGTTTCGAATTCGCACAATTCTTCGTATCTTGTGCTTGCAACGCTTGTTGATGGCTGATACTGGAAAGCCTGAACAGCTTCCTGTTTGCCCATTGCTCTCTTGTGAACGTCGGCGGTGCCAACCTTCAGCTTAGGAGCCTTAATTGCTTGATTCTTCGTCTGTGCGAAGCCAGTCATACCTACTGCGAGGATGAGGGAAAGTAACAATACTTTTTTCATTTTGTTTGTAATTTAATTAATTAAATTGTTGATAGTGTGTTTACATTCGTATGTAATGGGTTGCAAATATAGTGCTTTTTTCTTATTCGGTAATTAATATGGTTGTTTTTTGATTAATTATTTCATTGCCGCTTACCATTGCAAAATACATGCCAGAATTCAGGTGACAGAGGTCGATGGAATTGTCGCCTTCCTTGAGTTGCCCAGTAAATACAAGTTGTCCCATCGTGTTGAAGATGTCGATTTGGGCGTTTCCTGCCGTGCAGTTGATGGTGAATCTGCCCTGATTTGGGTTAGGAAACACGTTGATTTCGCAATTGGCGGCAAAGTGCTGGCTGACGCTGGTCGGGTCATCCTGAAGGAAAGGAAGGTAGGTGACGGTGCCGTAGCCTTCGCCTAAATCGGGGAAGTGGTAGATGACGTTTTCCACTTCGGCTTCATCATCAGTGCCCCAATAGTTGCCAATGGCGCTGATGTCGCTGAAACTGTTGTTGTAGATGGCAAAAACGGCATCCTCACCATAGCCGTCGTTGTGGTTGTCGCTGATGATGTTGTAGCCCCAGTCGTCTTCGGTGCCCATGTCAATGTCGTTGTAGTAGATGGCGGTGATGCCCCATTGGTTGCCGGTGATGGTGTTGCGGCGCAACTTTGCTTTCATGTCGGTCGAATAGCCGTAGATGCTGATGCCGCTGCCGCCGTTCATCGGGTCAACCTCCGCGTCGTTGTCGATGAAAAGGTTGTCGGTGATGAGCGAGCTGATGACCATGCCTTGCTGGTTGTAGCCGTAACGGTTGTTCTTGATTTCGTTGCCTTTGAGCAGGACTTTTGTGCTGCCCGTTCCCATCAGGTCGGTGATGGCGATGCCGCCCGACATGCTGTAGTGGTTGCCTTCGATGGTGTTGCCGACAATGCGGATGGAGTCTTCGGCTCCGGGACCGAGATTAATCTGCGGCAGGTTCTGGTTGGTGATGACGTTGTTGAAGAAATAGCAATCTGTGATGATTGGCGATCCGTTGACGTTCACGCCTGATGCAATGGCAGCGCCGTCGTTGTTTTTAAAGGTGCAGCCTTTGAAAACAGGGCCGCAATTCATGTAGTTGACGGCTGCGTTGTTCGATTGCGTGTTGAAGTGAACGAAATAGCAGTCGTTGAAAACGACCTCGCTTTCGATGATCATGAAACCGCCGCCATACTTGAACTTGATGCCGTTGAGCAGACAGTCGGTGGCGTTTTCGAAACGCAGGTTGTAGTGCCCATCGTTTTCAGCCTTGATTTCGACATAGTTGTCATGATGCTGGCAGCTGAACGAACCTTGAATGGTGATGGTGACTTGGTCGTCGACCAAAACGATGTCTTCGCTATCAGCAATGACCAGTCTGTCGTTTTCCGAAATGGTGAGGTCGTTGTTGATGCGGAAGGTGCCTCCTTCAACAAATTCGACGCAGCCTTCGCTGTCATCGGCGAGGCTGGCCATTGTGTAGGTCGTTCCGTTGCCCGGACTGATCCATTGGGCTTGAGCCAAAGTGAAATTGGCGAGTAGCAGTGCTACGACAAGGGATAATTTTTTCATTGTAGTATGATTTTTTAAATTCGTTTGCAAAAATAGGAAATTAATGTTGCTTCGCAAGCCTATTTTGCTCACCTGTTTGCCAGATAATCCCCCAAGCCAGACCAGACTATGACGGAGTCGGAATTAATACATAATTTAACGATTATTAACACATAGATAACCATTAATTATTGGGTGAGTAATGGATGATATATGGATAAATTATGGATAAATTAATGTTTTTTTACAGTCCGGACAAGGAGAGGGAAGGTCTGCTTTCCTACCTTGCATGAGTAGTTTTATTATTTCGTTTGCAAGACTCGGAAATTTATGTAGTTTTGCAAATTAAATTGTATCAACTATGAAGAAACTTATCCTCCCTTTGATGCTCCTCATTTTGGCAGCATGTCAGACAAAACAAGAAGTCAAAGTTTATAGCGATGCCGCTTCCTACGTCGATCCGTTTATCGGCACTGGCGGCCACGGCCACACTTTCCCTGGCGCTACGGTGCCTTTCGGCATGGTGCAGCTAAGCCCTGATACGCGCATGAACGACTGGGACGGTTGTTCTGGCTATCACACTTCCGACAATACCATTTTAGGTTTCAGCCACACGCATCTTAGCGGTACGGGTTGCGCCGATTATGGCGATTTCCGTTTCATGCCTGTTGTCGGCGAAGTGAAACTGGACAAAGGCATTGCCGAAGATACCAAGACGGGTTATCGCTCATCATTCAATCACGAAAACGAGGATGCCAAGGCCGGCTATTATTCTGTCCTTTTGGATGACTATAATGTAAAGGTGGAACTCACCACGGGCGACCGCGTGGGTATGCACCGCTACACATTCCCGCAATCGGCTGATGCCCATGTGCTGCTCGATTTAGTGGAAGGCGTCGACGATGAGGATGTCTACGAATCCTCACTGACCATTGAAGGTGAAAACGCTATCAGCGGTTTCCGCCGCACAAGAGACTGGGCAAAAGACCAATACCTTTATTTCTATGCCGAATTTTCAAAGCCGTTCAAGGCTTATTCGATGTTCGACCACGGCGCCATTGCTGATAACGATGGCGCTTTGCAAAGCGACAACATCAAGGCTTATTTCGATTTCGATACCGAGGAAGGTGAGCAGATCGTGATGCGCATCGCCCTTTCAGCTGTCGATGTGGATGGTGCAAAGAACAACTTGAAGAATGAACT
>JAGHSL010000357.1 GCA_018065885.1 Candidatus Limimorpha equi | reverse complement strand
GTCAGCAGGTGCGTGTTGATGGCGGAAAAGCTTTGTCGTTTCCTTGGGCTGGTGGCTTGAATGCCTGTCAGTTCGGCTCCATCGACCTTGATTTTGACGGCAAAAACGACTTGGTGGTTTTCGACCGCCAAGGCAACCGATTGTCGTGTTTTGTAAATCGTGGTGGAATCGGTGAAATTCGTTATAAATTTGACAATCAGTATGCTAAGGCTTTTCCAAAAATCGATGACTGGATGATTTTGGCGGATTATGATGGCGATGGCCGCAACGATATTTTCACCTATTCCAAGGGTTGGGCGGGGATTAAGGTTTATAGGAATATCTTCACCGACTCGTTGGCCTTTGAGTTGGTTAAATCGCCCTATCTGACTTCTTTGCAAGGTGCGGGCGAGGTGAACATTATGGCTACATACGCCGATTATCCAGCCATTGTTGATGTGGATGGCGATGGCGATTTGGACATTCTCACCTTTGGCGTTTTAGGCACTTTCATCGAAAAACACCAGAATCTTTCTGTGGAAAAATACGGTACCCGCGATTCGTTGATTTTTGAGCGCAACGATTACTGTTGGGGAAGAGTGGCTGAAAGTGAGGAAGATAACCGAATGTATTTGGACACTTGCCTCTTCGGAAAAACGATAATGGAAGGACCTTTCCGTCATCGTGGGGCGACAGTTGCGGTGCGCGATTTGAATGGCGACGACCTTCTGGATATGCTCTTGGGTGATGTCGATTATCCGGGTTTGATTTACCTTCAAAATGGCGGCACTATGGATGCGGCTTTGATGACAAGCCAGGAAAACCGTTTCCCATCGCAACAGTCTGTAAATCTGTTTTCTATGCCGATGCCGTTTTTCATGGATGTCAATAATGATGGCTTGGAAGATATGATTGTTACGCCTTTCGACCCTAATCCTTTGTCGGCGGAAGGGCAAAACAGCGTATGGCTTTATTTGAATTTCGGAACGAATGAAAACCCTGATTTCCAGTTGTATACAAAATCGTTTCTGCAAGATGAAATGTTGGATTTCGGCACGGGTTCTTATCCTGTTTTTGCTGATGTTGATGCCGATGGCTTGACCGATTTGCTGGTCGGCACGATAGGCAACATCGATTCCACCTATTATATTTATGGTTCGTTGCAAACGCATCGCTCGGGGCAAATTGCTTTTTTCAAGAATGTGGGAACAACGAATAAACCTGTTTTCCAACTTTTTGATGATGATTTCGGCAACTTGAAATCCATGAAAACGAGCGGTTTGGTTCCGACTTTCGGCGATTTGAATGATGACGGAAAACTGGAAATGCTGGTCGGTACATCTGAAGGCAATATTTTATTTTTCAATGCTGATTTTCAGTTGCTTGACAATGATTTCCTGCATTATGAAAAGACTTGGTCAACGCCTTGCCTTTATGATGTTGATGCTGACGGCACTTTGGATTTAGTGGTTGGTAATGCCAATGGAAAACTGACTTTGTATCAGGGACTTAGTGAAAACGGAAATGCCAGTTTTGCTTTTGTCACCGATGAATGGGGTGGGGTGGATGTGCGCGATTATTCGGCTTCGTATTTCGGTTACAGCGTGCCGTCGTTTTTCAAAAACGGAACGGAAACCTATCTTTCCGTCGGCTCGGAACAAGGGAAAGTGTTTTTGTATATACTGAACAACGATGGCTTGTCGTTTGAGGATTTTTCCGAAGAATGGCAGCGGATTGTGCCTGATTTCGACAATCATTTCGGATTGCGTTGTGCTGCTGCATTGTCTGATTTGAATGATGACGGAAAAATGGAAATGATGGTTGGGAATTATGCCGGAGGCTTGCAATTGTTCAATGCGGAAATTGAAGTGAATCAAAGCATTGAGGAAATGCTGGATGAAGTGTTGGTTTATCCGAATCCTGCGAAATCCGTTTTGACGATTGTTGGAAAAGAAATCAATCAAATCAGAGTTTATGATGTTTTAGGCTGGTGCCTGATACAAAAAAATGCCGCTTCCGATGAAACGACGATTGATGTAAATGTTTTGGCTTCGGGGATTTATCTTTTGCAAATGAATTGCAATTCGGGCAGGATGAAATTTGTCCGATTCATCAAGGAGTAAGCCTGATTTTCTTTTGCCTGTAATTGATGACGGCCTTGTGTTTCACTAACAGGTCGCCGCCAATGATGCCGTCGATTTTCGGCAAATGGACTTTTTCGTATGATTCGTAGATGTTTTCCAAATCCAATGCCACGGCGTTGTAATGATGGATTTCCAAATCGCCTAAACACAAGGCCTCAATGTCAAAAGTGGCGCTTTCCAATTCGTTGCCGCCTACGCCTGCCGTGATGCCTTCCTTTTTCTCAAATTGCGGATTTTCAATGAAATTGGCGATGTTTTTCGGATCGAAAACGGAACGCGAAGCCCCTGTGTCGATGAGGAAGTTGGCTTCCTTACCATTGATTCGGCCTTGAATCATGATATGGAAGCCATCTCCTTCGATGTCGAGTATGCGTATCGGTATTTCAATGTAACGTCTCATTATGGGCGATGGGTTGCTGGTTTTCAGTTTTCAGTTGTCAGTTTTCAGTAAAATAGTTCAAAATTGTTCAAATAGCTTTTCACTTTTCCACTTACAACTTTCAACAAATAAACCTCAAACAATTCAACTTTAAAAGTTTGGCTTTACATCAAATTTCTCATAGA
>JAGHSL010000313.1 GCA_018065885.1 Candidatus Limimorpha equi | reverse complement strand
TTTCCACTTCAAAACTTTCCACTTTCCACTTCAAAACTTTCCACTTCAAAATTCACTCCTTAATGACATCGAAATAGTATTTGACGGAACTGACAAAAACGGTATCGTGAATGGTATCGATAATTTGGTGTGCGTTGTCGTAAATGTAATGTTCCTTGATATTGTATGAATCCTTGATTCCCGAACCGGCAAGCCTGATTTTGTTTTCGTCATTTTTGTAGACCCTCGATTGCACGCGGTTCTGGATGAATCTGTCCGAGCCTTGCCACTGCTTGTTTCCCCTGATGTCAATCATAAAATCATTCGGATTCAAAGGCGTTTTTCCGACAAATTCGGTGTTATAATTATGGTCAGGGCAATTGATTCTAAATCTGACAGATTCCGTCGACGACAGCCCAACATTGATTTCTGCTTCGGGGCACAATATGCAGTAGGCACTTTCCGTAAGATTCTCAAAAGCCTCGTCCGATTCTGAAAACACGTATGTTCCAACGACATCTTCACGTGTATAACCATAAAAATCAGACCATTCCGATTTCTTTTTGTTGCATGACACTAAAGCCACCGCAAAAGCGGCAATAGCTAAAACTTTAATAATGTGTTTGTTCATAGTATATCATATTTATAAGTTAGTGTTCAAAATTAAACTTGAATTGGGTTATCAGTTATCAGTTTTCGGTTTTCAGTTTCAACTTTCCACTTTCCACTTAAAACTTTCCACTTCAAAACCTCCCACTTCCCATCACTTGATAATAAGCGTTTCCGTTTCCAAAACCGTGCCATTTTCACTGAGACATTTCACAATATAAAGACCTTTTGCCAAACCATCGGTTGCGATAGTCATTTTTTCGTTTTGCTCAATGGCGATTTGTCTCACTGTTTTTCCCTGGCTGTCGCAAATCACGATTTGACCGTTTCCGAAATCTTTCAATTGAATATTAATCTGATTTTCAGCAGGATTCGGATAAATCTTCATACATTGACTTTCCATCATTTCGGCCACACCGAGGAGTTCCTTGTTCCAAACGGCAATGCAATACTCTCCTGAAGGGAAATTATCGACAAAAATCTGTCCCATTCGCCAACTGCTTTGCGGACGCAAAGTGTGTTGGATTTCACGCCAAGGCTCATTCGCATTGGCACGGTACAATATTGTGGCAGAATCGTTTTCCGACAAAATGATATCGCCATCAGTTGATGTGCTGTAAACGAAATCACCTTGTATGTCATTTTCGCCGTAATCCTGACGGAAAATCTTCCAGTAATGCTTGGTTGAAATCGTCAGAGCGGGGATTTCAGGATCATCACTTGGCCCAATCAAATGGTTTTCGACACGCAGCATAGTCGGGTCGGTTATGTGCTGTATTTCTGTCGAAAAATTAGCAAAAGAAACATGCTGCGATGTCGTCAGCATAAAGTTACGATCCGTTTTCCCATCTAAAAAACGGTTGTTGTAATCGACAAATGCATCAACCGGCATAAAGTCAAGATTTTGAACCATAATGTCATTTTGATGAAAGTCAACCATTCTTGTATCCATCTCGCCATTAGCGCCTATGAAAGTCACCTCAACACGGCTCGAAGGACAAACGTAAGTTGAACCGATTTGTTTGTGTGTCAATTTCATCGAAGCCTCATAATTTCCGTCCTGCAAATCCGTTACCCCCACTAACTGCAAATCGTAATGCGGCATTCCTGGGGTGAAGACGTAAGTGTTGAAGAAATCGTCCAACGGAAAGTCGTTGTTTGCCGAAAGGAAATCGCGCAACTGCTCGGAACTCATGGTTTGATACTCGTGTTGCTCGAAATAATTGCGGAAAAGCTCCAAAAACTTTTCGCGCCCAAGATAATTCATCAAGGTATTGACAATCACGGCTCCGCGCTCGTAAACAGCCTTGGAGTCGTAAGTCATGTCCAAAGGAATCTGGTTGAGCGGAATCCAGTTCTGCTCATTGTTGCTCCATGTGGTGATGGTTGTAATCAAATCCGACATGGCATCTTGGAAAGTGGCTTCATCGTAAACGCCGGCCGTGTAGAACATGCCGCAGAACTGGGCGAAACCTTCGTTGAGCCACATGTCCTCGGCCGTGGCGCAAGTCACCTTGTTGCCGAACCACATGTGCGAAAGCTCGTGGGCGATATACTCCTCGTTATTGGTGTTTCCATTAATCATTGAATTTACCAATGCGATGTTGTCGATGTGTTCCATGCAGCCCAGCGAAGTGCCGACATAGCCAATTCGGTTGAATGGATAGGGGCCGAAACAGTTTTCGAAAAACTGCACAATTTCCTTGATATGGACAAAACTTCCAGTAATCATAGGAAGCGATTTGCTGGAATAAACCGTAATCGGAATATCGCCATTCAAACCATGGTAAGTGTCTTCCCACGGCTCGAAAGCATCGACTGCAAATGAAATATGGTAGGTCGAAATGGGTTGCTCTTCCGACCAGTGTCTTGTCAAGGTCCCATCTTCATTGGTAATGGTTTCAATAAGACTGCCGCCACAAACCGCATTCAGATAATAAGGAGTCGTGACAAAGACATCATAATTGGCCTTGTCTTCGAAATTGTCGACGCATGGGAACCAAGATTTGCCCAAGTTATGGGGCACCGTGCTAATGCCGACACCCAGATTGTAAACAGATGACGCTGAAGACCAATGCACGCCGCCCCACGATTCATTGAAAGTGCGGCCACCATAAACGATGTCGAGCGTGATTTCGCTGCCTGAATCCAATGGTGCGGAGAAATTGATAACCAAATTATCATCTTCCTGCGAAAAACCTGAAATCTCAGCATCAGAACTTATCACTGAACTGACTTCCAGAGATTTGAGTTCCAAAACGACCGATTGCGTCGGTTCCGTAACCTCGAAAGTCACGAAAGTCTCGGCTTCGATGGTCTTTTCTGTAAAATCGAAATGATTCAGATGGATTTCATAATGTTCCGCATCAATGTTTTGAGCCTGAATTTGTTTACAGAAAAGTAGCAGAAAACTTGTCAGAAAAATAAATGTATATCTCATAATATCAATGTTTTTATCATTTAATAAAACTTGGATTCGTGTAAAGTGTTTCTGTAAAGATAACATTGCTTTCGTGCAAGGCGCGGTCGATGATTTTCACAGCGAAACGCACCGTGTCGTTCGGCGAAAACGGATTCTGAACAAACAGCGTGTAATCCATGTCGCCAGAAATCGGCTTGGTTTCATTGCCGGCAACCAAACGCTTGAAACGCGCATTGAAACTCACCGTATCGAAACTTTGCGTTTCAATGTTCCAACTTAACAAAGGCACACTATGAAACACTCCGTTTTCAAACTTTTGATAATCAATGATTAAGTTGTAATAATAAGGGCTATTGTTGTTGAATGGCGGCAAGGAATCGCTCACATCAAGGCCAAGGTCGCCATCGCCATCGGTATAGGAGAACGAAAGAATGCCTTGCCCGCTGAAAGTGCTGTCTTCATTAAACAAATAGGTGAAGCCTTCGTATGTAACTTTCGGCTCAATAGGATATTCCACCTTTTTCTGGCAAGCCGCAACTGCAAACAGCAAAATTCCGAATATCAAGATCGACTTTTTCATCCTAATTAATTAAGGCGGTAAAAATACAACTTTTTTGTTACATGATAAGTATTATTTGAAAACCCGTTTCATTCGTTGAGTTTGCCAAAACAAGGCAAGAACCATATCTCAACTGAATTACAAAAACAGAAAAGCCTCCGAATTCACGAAGGCTTTCCCCAATATTCAATTCTATCTTATTATCATTCAGCAATAACCAAGAAATAGTTCTTCTTGCCTTTCTGTACGAGGATGTATTTGTCGCGGAGCAAATCGTCGGCGTTGACGGTCTTGTTCAAGTCGGCCTTATCCTTATTAATACTTACGCCGTTGCCTTGCACCATCTTGCGGGCTTCGCCCTTCGATGGGAAAATCTGTGTGTTGACAGCCAAGAAATCGACAATCGGAATACCGGCTTCGAGATCAGCCTTGGCGACGTTGGCGCGTGGCACTCCATCGAAGACATCAAGCAAAGTCTGTTCATCGAGTTTCTCAAGGGCATCCTTGGTGGCCTTGCCAAAGAGGATGTTGGAAGCTTCGATGGCTGCATCCAAGGCTTCCTGCGAATGGACGAGGCGCGTAACTTCTTCAGCCAAGCGTTTTTGCAGTATGCGCTGACCAGGGTCTTGCTTGTGCTGTTCGGTCAATGTGTCGATGACATCTTTTTCCAGCGAAGTGAAAATCTTGATGTAGCGTTCGGCGTCTTCGTCGCTCACGTTGAGCCAAAATTGATAGAACTTATAAGGTGTGGTGCGTTTCGGGTCAAGCCAGATGTTGCCACTTTCGGTCTTGCCGAATTTCTTGCCATCGCTCTTGGTGATGAGCGGACAAGTAAGGGCGAAGGTCTCGACATCGGCACCCAAAGTGCGACGGATAAGCTCAGTGCCCGTAGTCATGTTGCCCCATTGGTCGTTACCGCCCAATTGCAGTTTCACGCCCTTGTGTTCATAAAGGTATAAGAAGTCGTAGCCTTGCAGCAATTGGTAGGTGAATTCGGTGAAGCTGAGACCATCGCGGGCGGTACCGTTGAGGCGTTGCTGCACGCTATCCTTGGCCATCATGTAGTTGACGGTGATGTGCTTGCCCACCTCGCGTGCAAAATCGAGGAAGGTAAAGTCCTTCATCCAGTCGTAATTGTTCACCATTTCGGCAGCGTTAGGCTCGTTCGAGTCGAAGTCGAGGAACTTGGCCACCTGCTTCTTGATGCACTCTTGGTTGTGATATAAAGTCTCGTTGTTGAGGAGGTTACGTTCTTGGCTCTTGCCCGATGGGTCGCCAATCATGCCGGTGGCACCGCCTACAAGGATGATAGGTTTGTGGCCACAACGTTGCAGATGGCGAAGCATCATGATACCGCACAAGTGACCGATGTGCAGCGAGTCGGCAGTCGGGTCGGTGCCGAGATAAGCGGTCACCATTTCCTTCTGGAGGAGTTCCTCAGTGCCAGGCATCATCTGAGCCAGCATTCCGCGCCAGCGGAGTTCTTCTATAAAATTAATCATCGGATGATAAGTTTTTCAAATTAAGGTGCAAAATTAGGAAATTTATGATAACACTCACCTGTTTCACCGATTTTGTACTAGCAAACTTATTCCAAACGGCGAAAAAGGGTTCAAACATTTCATTCAGCTGCATAAATTTCATTATTTTTGCCGCTATATCAAAACACGAATCGCCATGAAAGAAGGACTCCACCAAGACATCGACCCCGACATGACGGGCGGCAGCCAGCGTTACATCAATTTTTACACCGACTTCGCTTTCAAGAAGCTCTTCGGCACCGAGATGAACAAAGACCTGCTCATCAGCTTCCTCAACTCGC
>JAGHSL010000271.1 GCA_018065885.1 Candidatus Limimorpha equi | reverse complement strand
TTTTCACCTGAATGTCAAACGCCGACCAGTCTTTCGTCTCTCTCAGCAATTCGTAATAATGGCAAATGTTTTCCTCGGTAATTTCCTCACCGTCAACGGATTTGATGATGTCGCCGACATTGTATTTCGGATTCATCGAAAGGCAACGGTTTAAAATTTTGATTTCGCCGCCAACCGTAGTAAGTTTATAAGGATAAATGTTCAGTTGTTCCAAATCGATGTTACGGGGTTTGAAATAAGCCTTGTCGTGGTACGGATCAAGCACCCAATCGAAACGCGAAATAAAACCTATGCCAACGTTATCGAAAGACATATCAGGCACATACATCACATTATCCTTGCATTGATAGTCTCCCATTATAACTTCTTCCCCAAGTTTCGTGCAAAACCGCTGGGAATCAGAAGCACCCGAAAGAGACTTGGCAAAAGAACCTTCATAATGTAGGTCATCTTGACGGTTTCCCTTGATACGTTTTTTGTCCTTTAAAATAATGAACCCCGATTCGTTCCCCGTATCGAAAAGACATTCATGTTCCTCGCCATCAATGGTCAGATAGATTTTCAAAGCGTTTGAAAGCAACATATATTTACACTTTACTTCTTGATAACCAGTCAAATCAATAGAATCCTGATGATGACAGATAATTCTTAAACAGCTGTTTGTAAAATCCAATTTTAAACGTCTCCAGAATAGGCCATACGTTCCGACAATAGGATACATATCCTTGAAACTGGATTCTTTATCGCAATATGGAACATCGTTCATCAAGACAATTGAACGTGTATATTGAATTTCGCAATTAGCAAACGAATACTTGACCGGCACGGTCGCCATTTCCAATTTTGAGCGATTCACCGTATTTACAGGCACCTGAAAGAACTCGACATCAGGACGTTGCGACTCCGAAACCGTTTCTACCATAGCTATTGTGCAGCCAGTGTCGAACTGCACAGTGTCCTTTTTGCCATCAATTTCAGCTTCAAATAGGATTTTGCCGCTACTGAGGACAAACGGAACCGTATCAGGTTTGTTAGCATCGCACGAAAAACCGTCATTATCCGTATGAATATCCTTTTGATGCTTGATGTATTTAATATAATCCAATTTGCAAGACGAAAACATTGTCAAAACAATGAATGTCAATAAGATGTAATGCCTTTTAATCATAATGAAGAATTTTATTGGGCAAAATTAAGAATAAATTTCCATCGTTCCATCCTTTTGCTTAATTTTGACCCCGATAAATAACAAGCTCCAATAAATCAAACGTCAACACTAATGATTATGTATCGAACACGGATAAAACGGATTGACACGGAAATGTTTTGCGAGCAAAACACAAATCCGTTAAATCAGTGTCATCCGTGTTCAAAAAAAAGTGTTCCCCATCAACTTTATTCACAACATTAAAACTAACCACTATGATTGACTTTTCAAAAATCCTATTCCTTGACATTGAGACCGTTTCGCAACAAAAAAGTTACGAAGACCTGAGCGAAAGAATGCAAAAACTTTGGGACAAAAAGACATCCCACCTGCTGAAACCCGGCGAAGAAACCACGCCTGCCGAAATGTATGAACGCGCCGGCATCTATGCCGAATTTGGCAAAATCATCTGTATATCAGTCGGTTTCTTCAACGGCGACCGCTTCCGTCTGAAATCGTTCTACAGCCACGACGAGAAAGCCCTTCTGATTGATTTCGCCAACCTGCTGAACCGTTTCTACGACTTCCCCGAATCGCAGCTTTGTGCTCACAACGGAAAGGAATTCGATTTCCCTTACATCGCCAGACGAATGATAGTCAACGGCGTAGTCGTTCCGCGCGCCCTGCAAGTGGCCGGCAAGAAACCTTGGGAGACCAACTTCATCGACACCATGGAGCTTTGGAAATTCGGCGACTATAAAGCCATGACTTCGTTGGACTTACTCTGCGCCATCCTCGACATTCCGACACCGAAAGACGACATCAACGGCAGTGAGGTCGGTCGCGTGTATTGGCAGGAAAACGATTTGGAACGCATCCGCACCTATTGCCAGAAGGACGTTCTCGCCATCGCCCAACTCATGCGCCGCTACAACTATTTGCCTCTTATTGAGGAAGATAAAATTGATATTACCAACTGATATTTTCAAACCAAAACTTCCAAAACCGACAAAACATTTCAAAAAGTCCACGGCGCACAACCGTGCCGCCGTGCGACGATGCGCGGTTGCGCTCGTCGCGTCACAAAAAGAAAGGTTTTGAACTTGTTTTGAAGGTTTTGTGAAAACACCACCATGCACATATTATCTAAATCAACATATATCAAGGGATTGCAATGCGAAAAAGCGCTCTACATGCAGAAAAAGCACCCTTATCTGCGTGACAAACTCAGCATCGAGCAACGTGCTAGGTTTCAGCGTGGCACCGATGTCGGCATCTTGGCCCACGAATATTTTCCAGGCGGAATCGACATGAGTCCGGCATCGCCTTCCCAATTTCCAAAGAAAATCCAAGAGACTTGGAATAATTTAAGCAATACTGAAATTAACGTCATGTATGAGGCTATATTTCAATATAATGATACGCTCATTATGTTGGATATGCTTGTGCGTGATGGCGACAAATGGCTTGCCGTTGAGGTGAAAAGTTCGATGGCGCTCAGCGACACCTACTATAATGATGCCGCGCTGCAATACTACGTTTTGCACGGCTGTAAGGTTCCGCTCAGCGATTTCAAGCTGATGTATATCAATGGTGACTATGAAAGAAAAGGTTCAATTGATGTTAAACAACTATTTAAATTAGAATCAGTTATTGATTTTGTAAAGGAACGTGAGAACTATGTCGCAAAAAATGTTGAAAGGCTGAAAAACGTGGTGGCACTCCCTCATGCTCCTATAATTAATATCGGCACGCAATGCCACAATCCTTACACCTGCGATTTTCTCGGGCATTGCTGGAAACTCATTCCGAAAGACAGTTTCCTATACACCAACGCCATTGATGATGAGCAGCTTTTTTCGCTCTATTTCAGCGGAACGAACTCCAATCAGAAACTGCTTGCGCAATTGGAACCCGATTCCTTGGAAACGCATCAGATTGAAGCCTTGCAAAACGGCACCTATTACATTGATTTCAAGACACTTTTCTCGCTTTCTCCCAAACCGAAACCACGTTCAATTGCCTTCCTGAATCTGCTTCTATACCGTCCCGCCGTGCCTGAAATCGATGGCACAAAACCTTATCAGGAAATGATTCTGGCTTTTGCCTTGCAAGGCGAAAACGAAAATGGCGGCAGCTTCTTATGGAATTGTTTTGAAGATCATTCGAAATGGCGCGAATCCATTGATATTCTGATTGATAAACTTTCGCATTACGAGCAGATTGTATGTTTCACGCCGCAAAACCTATCAACGGTTTTGTTGCGCCACGAAATCATTCAGAATAAGGATATTGGCTACCGCATCTTCAACCTTTTCGATGTCTTGCAGCAAAGTCATTTCTATCATCCTTCCATTAAGGCGGGATTCACTTTACAGCATGTTGCCGAGGCTTTGTTTGCGGAAGAAAAACCGTTTGAACACAGCCGAATCATCATGAAAGCCCTCAGCAACGACTTGATAAGTTATCAACAGGCAAAGGAAGACTTAATCGCTGAAAACGTGATAGTTGCAAAAACATATCAACATTTTTTCAAATAGTTGAAAACTTCCCCCAATCCGCAAAAGCGAGGTCGGTTTTTATTCGTATTTTTGCAGCCTGACAAAAAAAATGGAAATGCCCACTGATACGACACGCAAACCTTTTGGCGAAATGACCAAAAGGACTTTAATGACTCCCGAACAATTGCTTAACAACCAAGGGAGAATACCACCGCAAGCAACTGACCTTGAAGAAGTTGTATTGGGTGCTTTGATGCTTGAAAAGGAAGCCGTGAATGCCGTCATCGATATTTTGACGCCAGAAGCGTTTTACAAGGAACCACACCAGAAGATTTTCAAAGCCATCAAGGATTTGTTCGGCAAATCGGAACCGATTGATATTCTCACCGTCACCAATGCGCTGAAAATGAGCGGCGAACTGGAAATGGTCGGCGGTGCCTATTACATCTCGAAACTTACCAACCGCGTTGTTTCGGCAGCCAATATCGAATACCATGCCCGTATCATCATGCAGAAACACATTCAGCGTGAGCTGATTAAGATTTCTTCCGAGATGATTCACGATGCTTTTGAAGACACTACGGACGTGTTCGATTTGTTGGACAAAGCCGAAAACAACCTTTTCCAAATCGGCGAGAACAACCTGCGCCGCAGTTACGACTCCATGCAGGATTTGGTCAGCAAGGCCATCAAGGAAATCCAGAACGCAAAAAATGCCGACAACAAGCTGCGTGGCGTGCCTTCGGGCTACACTGAATTGGACCGTATTACGCAAGGCTGGCAGAAATCCGACCTGATTATTCTGGCCGCCCGTCCAAGTATGGGTAAAACCGCTTTTGCCTTGAATCTGGCCCGCAATGCCGCCGTCGATTTCCACCGGCCGATTGCTTTTTTCTCTTTGGAAATGTCGTCAGTTCAATTAGTTACGCGTCTTATTTCAACCGAAACTTCACTTACCGCCGACAAACTTCGTTCGGGCGATTTGATGGAATACGAGTGGCAGCAACTGAACACCAAAGTCACGCCATTGACCGATGCGCCAATCTTTATCGACGATACGCCTCAGCTGTCGATTTTTGAACTGAGAGCCAAATGCCGCCGACTGAAACAACAGCACGACATCCAGATGGTTTTCATTGACTATCTGCAACTTATGACCACAAAAGGTGAAAACAAAGGCAACCGTGAACAGGAAATCAGTACCATTTCAAGGTCGCTGAAAAGTTTGGCCAAGGAACTGGAAATTCCCGTTCTGGCTTTGTCACAATTGAGTCGTAGCGTCGAGCAGCGTCCTGGCTCAAAGAAACCTATCCTTTCCGACTTGCGCGAATCGGGCGCTATCGAGCAGGATGCCGACATGGTCATGTTCATCTATCGTCCTGAATATTACAAGGAAGGCGTTGAAGATGAAGGCAAACCTAAAGGCTACACCATCATCGACATTGCCAAGCACCGTAACGGTAAATTGGGCGAAGTTGAATTGAAATTCGTCGGCCAATATGCTCGTTTTGAGGAATTTCAGGCTGACAGTGAAAGCAGCTACGGTCAGTTGGGCGCCAATCCGGG
>JAGHSL010000212.1 GCA_018065885.1 Candidatus Limimorpha equi | reverse complement strand
ATGTGCAGGAGCCTTTTCCCTTTATCAGCAACAGGTATCGTTCGCATTGCTCACTTGCCTATTGCAGAGACTAGACTGCCCTTTCAGGGCGACCGAATCGGACGGTCTAACGCCCTGAAAGGGCAGCCTATCTTGAACCCGTCGCAAGCGAAGCGGCACGGCGGGTCTACGCCGCAGAGCCAGCGATGCGGCGGATGAACCCGAAACAAAAAGTAAAACTATTTCACCCGAATCTTCTGTCCAATTTGCAAAATGCTCGTCTCTTTCAGATGATTTAACCTACACAATTCCGAAACAGTCGTCCCGTGCATTCTCGCAATTTTAGTCAAAGTATCGCCCGATTTAACACGGTAAATCTCGCCATCGGAATCTGAGACATTCTTATCGTTTCGAGGTTTCTCAGGCTTTGAATCCTTCACTTTCAAGGTTTTCTGTTTGCCGCTCAAATCGGAATAAGCATTTTTCAAGGTTTTCATTGTAATCTCATAATCGGTATTCACGCTCCGCAGCGAATCGGAAAGCCGATGGGAGAACAGCCATTCGTAAGTCTCTTTCAGATAGAAAATCCGCGCCGGAGAACCATGATTTCCCCCTTGCAGTTTCGTGAAGCGCAGCAAATCTGTAGAACCACATTCGCGCATGGCATCCATTACGGCTATCGATTTGGACATCGGAACCGCCCTGTCAGCCGTTCCATGAATAATCCACAAAGGCAGAGTATTCAGTCCGCATACATCGCGCACATTGCAACCACCGCACATTGCCATTGCAGCCGCGATTTTTTCGGGATAAGTGGCAGCAAAGTCGAGTGTTCCATAGCCGCCCATGCTCATTCCAATCACATAGAACCTATTGGTGTCCACCACATAATGCTCTTTCACCCAATCATACACATTCAGGACTTTCTTCGGCGACCAGCCGTCATTCGTTTGAGGCGCAATCACGATGGCATCAATTTCACGCCCCTTTGCAAGCGCATCAAGAGGGCCGTATGTCCTGACCTTTTCCAAATTGTTTCCCGAGAGGCTTTTTCCATGCAAAAACATGATGACAGGTTTCTTTTCGCTCATCGTATCGGCATAATCATCAGGCAGATAAAGCCAGAAATTATAGCCATCATTAACCATTTGGCGACAGGCAACCAGTTGAGCTACAGAACACAACGGCATGAAACATAATAAAGCTAAAATCAATTTTTTCATGTGACAAAAATAGTGTTTCCTTTTAAAAGAAAAGCTATCTTTGCGGCAAATTAGCAGGAAATGAACGCACGGATAAGACATTTGGCATTATTAGCAGCTACTTTGTTTTTCTTAGGAAGCGCAAATGCACAATCATATTTGAATGATTTTGAGAATTTTAGCAATTATTCTAAGCCTTGGACTAACTTAAACATCATTGAAGGCGGCACGACTCATAGCGGGAACCACTTTTGCCTTTGCGACAGCATTGATGAATATGGTTTCGGAGCAGAAATCGATGCCGGACAGCATTTTGTGAAGCAAAGCATCAATTGCCAGTTTGGTTTCTGGTGCAAAATGGAGCAAAACATCGGCGAATGCCTGATTGTTGTCAGCATCGACAATGAAAGCGGAAACATTTATTGGCACGGCTACCCGATTTCGGATTTCGCCCACAATGCAAACGATTGGTTCCCCGTTTCGCTTGACCTGAATTTCCCGATGGATTACTTGAAAAACGGCATCATCAAGCTGTATCTGTGGAATCGCGGCAAGAACCGCATTCTCATTGACGACGCCCACCTGAACATCAGACCCATTCAAGATTCCTATCTTCCCAAAACGACATGCGAAACAGAAAAAGCTGATAATCTGCTGCATGTCACCTGGAATAATGAGGCTCTTTCCTCCCCTATCGCCAACCTTTTTGAATACATTCTGGATAACGACACGATAACCGAATTTTCCACAGATTGGAAGCTCGAAAAAGAATCAAACAATTGCAAGACAAAACATTACATATCGACATCGAATATCGCCGAAACTCATCTCACTGAAATCGGGGAAGGCAACGAGAGGCTTTATAAAGCGGAAACGCATTTCAATAAGAACTGCAAACTGCTGCGTCAAGCCATCGTCATTCCATTTGCCGACAGCATTTTCACTATCAACAGAAGGAATCAAAAACTCGACAGCCTCGATTTCCAAAACGAGTACTATCTTGACCGTGAAGGCTTCATCGTTGGCGAAGGAGAACGAAGCATCGCCACCTACCACAACACGAAAATTTCGTCCATCCAATTTGACACAAAAAACCGAACCGCCTATTTCAACATTGATTATTGGCGCGATCATCCACTGATTCATTATCCGCTCTGCAACGACACTTCCGACTTTTTCCAAGACATTTCCTGCAAAGAAATTGACGGGGAAACGATTATCAAAGGTGAGTTTACGCTTTTCATTGGCACCGGCATTCAGGAGATGCCACGCATCATGCCCATTTGGGACGGCCACGAATCGGCCTTTATTTTCACTGAACACGCCGACTGGACCGACATTCGCACCCATCGAGCCGTTTTGTTTGGAAACGAGCATATTACAAGTCCAGAAGATGCCGTTGGCGGCTTCGTCTATTTCGACATTCCTGTCACGAAAAGCGTATTTTTCAACAATCCCGACAGCATAACCAACTACAAAACTTCTGACGGAAATTTTTCCGGCTTACACGCCACCATAAAAACTGACAAAGCATTTTATGAATTACTTAAATCGCTGAAAAACATTGGTTTCGATATTTGCTTGCATACACCCGAACAATACACGACAGCCAACGGAAACCTTTGCAAAGCCCTCCGCTTCATGCGCAAACGATTCAAATCACCAACTTGGATTGACCACGGCTATAACAACAATGCACAAAACAACCGTGAAGACTTGGTTTGCGACGCACTTCTCCCCGATTCGCCACAATTTGCCAAAAAACTCTGGAAAAGAAACAAAGTCAAATACTTATGGAATGCCTATTACGAAGAAAACCGTATGGAACACTTGATTTTCGATGGGCATTTCGTTCAACCATACGATGGTTTCGGCGACGCTTTGCCCAACCGTCAAATCACCACTTTGCCTGATGAAAACCATTTCCGCCTTTGGTCGACACCTTCCACATTGGAAGTCAACACGGACGGCCAATGGTATTACTTTTTTGAAGCAAAGCGGCTACAAAGACTCGTTGACAATCACAACGTTTTCATCACGCACACCTATCCGGCTTGGACCGATCCCGAGCGTGCTTTCTGGCAATACGATGAAGACAGTACCGCTGTCGCCATGCCTGGTTTCAATTTCGCGCTGCAACAAATCGCCAATCTTCGTAACGAGAAAAAAATGCTGCCAACCACCATTCAGGACTATTTGAGCTTTTACGAGAGTCTACTCAAAGTAGATTATAAAATACTGAATGACAAAACCATAGAATTAAAGAATAATGGTCAAGACATTGAAGGCTTCACCATTCTCAGTGAAAAGCCGATATACATTTTCGGGAAAAACTTCAACACACGCCAAACCGAAGAAGGCTTCTACACTTGGTTTGACCTTTATGGAAAAGAAAAAGTAAAATTATTGATGAAATAGGAGATAGGAACCAGAAATACAAGAGACAAGAATAAGGAAACAGGAATCACTTGTATTACAAATTCCTCCCTCCAACAAAACACAACTACAATGAAACGCATATCCATTTTCGTGTCGGGAAACGGCACCAATCTTCAGCGCATCGCTGAATATTTTTCTAACAATCAAGAAGTCGAAATCGTCAACGTGGTTTGTAACAACCCAAAGGCTTATTCCATCGAAAGAGCCAAAAACCTTGGCATTCCGTTGAGAATGATCACGAAAAAAGAGTTCAACACGCCTGAATTTACCAAGGAAATGCAAGACCTCAATTTGGATTTGATTGTCCTTGCAGGTTTTCTGCTTCAGATTCCAGAAAGCCTTGTGAAGGCATTTCCTAAGAAAATCATCAACATACACCCTGCCCTTTTGCCAAAATACGGCGGGAAAGGCTTTTATGGCGAACATGTCCACGAAGCCGTCGTTGCTGCAAAGGAGCCATATTCCGGCATTACAATCCACTATGTGAATGAACTTTACGACAGCGGTGAGATTATTTTCCAAGCCAAAATCGCCTTGAACGACCACGAAACACCCGACACGGTGGCGGCAAAAATCCATGTTTTGGAGCAAGCCAATTTCCCCGTCATTATCGAGCAGGTGCTGTTTGGAGAATAATAGGAAAAAATAAATCCAAAAAGTCCCTCTAAGTGCATTTTGAAAAACAGTTAGAGGGACTTTTCACATCTACAAACTCCCTCTAACTAGGTTTTAGGACATAGTTAGAGGGACTTTTTGAAAAATATTTATTTTGATTTACAAATAATTATGTATTTTTGCATTGAAAAATAAATCAACAATTTAATGGAATTGATTGGAAGGAATAAAGAGATAAAAGAGTTAGATGCCATTATGGAATCTGGTGTACCTGAATTTGCGGTCATTTATGGTCGCCGAAGAGTTGGAAAGACCTATTTGGCAAACCAATATTTCAAGGACAAATTCACTTTCAAGTTCACGGGACTTGCCAAAAAGAGCAAGAAAGAGCAACTTCATGCCTTTTGGACAGAACTGAACAAGCAAGGCAGCATCAACTATCAACAGCCCACAACATGGTACGAGGCCTTCGAAATGCTGAGAAGCCTAATAGAGAACTCGAAAAAAAGAGGCCGTAAAGTCGTTTTCATCGACGAACTTCCATTCATGGATACGCCACGCAGCAGCCTGATTACAGCTTTGGAACATTTTTGGAACCATTGGGGATGCACACGCGAAGATTTGGCTTTAATTGTTTGTGGTTCTGCCACATCTTGGATTACGAAAAACATCATCCGAAACCACGGCGGCCTACACAACAGGCTCACGCGAAAAATCTACATCAAGCCATTCAATCTTGCCGAGTGCAAAACATACCTCAAAAAGCACAACTTCCATTTCACAGACAAAGAAATAACCGAATGTTACATGATTATGGGCGGAATTCCGTTTTATCTCAGCCTGTTAGACAACTCCAAAAGCCTTGCGCAAAATATTGACGAACTGTTTTTCCGCCGCAAAGGAAAACTTTCAACCGAATTCGATGATTTGTATGCCTCGCTTTTCAGCAAATCAAAAGACTATATTGCTGTGATTGAAGCATTAAGCAAAAAAAGCAAAGGACTAACCAGAAAGGAAATCATTGAAGCGACACACCTAGCAAATAGCGGCGACCTGACCAGAATCCTCGACGACCTCGACAATTGCGACCTCATCAGACGGTATCGCGGTTACGGAAAAACCGAACGCATGAACCTTTACCAACTTACAGATTTCTATTCTTTCTTTTATTTCAAGTTCATCAAGGAACACAACAACACCGACAACGATTTCTGGATTCATCAAATCAACACACCGGCACACAACGCTTGGAGCGGCTATGCATTCGAACAACTATGCCTTTATCATGAAGCCCAAATTGAACATGCCTTGGGCATCAGCGGCGTTCTGACTGAATGTTTTTCATGGACTTCCAACAGAAAAAACGACGATTGTGACAATATAAAGAAGAAAAACGCTCAAATTGACCTCATCATCAAACGCGCCGACAACGTAGTAAATATCTGCGAAATGAAATATAGTGCGGAAAAATTCATCATCAAGAAATCCTATTGGGACAACTTGGAAAACAAGATTTCCGCCTTCAGATTGGAGAACAATTACAACGGAAACATCCAGTTGGTAATGGTGACAACATTTGGATTGTTAAAAAACAAATTCAGCCAACAAGTTTTACACCAAATCACTATGGAGCAATTGTTTAGCAGCATTTAACACATAATCAAACTCCCTCTAACTCGGTTTTAAAACACAGTTAGAGGGAGTTTTCGTATTAATGTGCCCGTATCAAAATTGCCTTTCACATAACGGACGCACAGGTATGTCCTTATCCTCGTCCCCTCGGCAAGTTTGGGAAACTAAATCCTCCTCACTTCCAATTCCATACTCTTGGTTCATTCCGTCGGCAAAGCCTTGAAGCCGTTGCCCATGATTTCAGAACTTTCAATCACATTGACGAAAGCATTCGGGTCGAGGTAACGGAGATTGGCTTTCAACTTCACCAAATCTGAGCGGTTCAAGGTCACGTAAATCATCTTGCGCTCGGCACCTTGATAGAGGCCGCTACCTGCGAAAACGGTACCGCTGCGGTCAAGGTCCTCGATGATGAAATTGCGGACTGCATCAATTTCATCCGTAACGATAAACGCTGTCTTATAACTCTTTACACCTTCGACAACCAAGTCGATGACCTTGCTTTCAATCACAATCAAGAGGATTGAATAGATAGGCAGACGCAATTGGCGGAAAGCGATAAACGATGTCAAGGTGATGCACGAGTCGACGATGAGGACAAGCGTTCCCAACGACACCTTAGTATATTTGTGCAAAATCATGGAAATGATGTCGCTGCCGCCTGAAGTGGCACCCGACTTGAACACCAAGCCAATAGCCACGCCATAAACCAATCCCGCAACCAAAGTATTCAGGAAATAATCAGGCACAAAAGCCAAACCTTTGACCGGTTCATTCAGCAAACCATCGTGGATGACAGGCCGATAGCCCCAGAAAGTTTCGAGCAGCCAAGTGAAAGCGAAAATTAAAATGGTGGAAATCACCGTCTTGGCACCGAATTTCGGTCCTAAAATCCAGGTTCCAATCAGCAGCAAAGGAATATCCATGCAAATGGCATAGTAGGAAATCTTCCAAGGCCACACGGTGTTCAGAACGTTTGCCAAGCCGTAAGTTCCGCCAGGAGCCAGCAAATAAGGATTCACGAACATCACATCGCCCACTGCAAATATCAGCGAGCCTAACACCAAATAGAAATACGCAACTAACTGTTGTTTCATCTTTGCTTTTTCCATAGTTATAAAGTATTAAATTACAAATTGTTACACTACAAAAGCACATCTTTTAATGCACAAAGAAAAAAAGTCAATCCATTGTTTTCAACAGATTGACTTTTGAAATCGTACTCCCGCAGGGGGTCGAACCCTGGACACCCTGATTAAGAGTCAGGTGCTCTACCAACTGAGCTACGGAAGCATCGTTGTTTCAAGGCGCAAAATTACAACCTTTTTTGATACGCGCAACATTTTTCGCAAACTTTTTTTTCTTATATGCTATAACAATCTATTAAACAAAGTATTAGAATATTACAATTATGACACGACATTGATTTGGTTTTGGGGTTTCTATGAAAATGTTCCAATATGCGAAGGATCCCCGCTTTCGCGAGGATAACGGCCTTCGCGGTGTGAACGACCTGAAAACAAGAAACGGCGGAAGCAAGAATAATTCAAGAATAATTCGTGGAAATTGATGGTAATTCATGTTTGAAAAAACAAGAAGGGCGGCTCCTGATTGGAGTCGCCCTTCCGTTTCATTTTGCCGTATATGATTTGGTTTGGGGCGGCAGAGACGCGACATGTCACGTCCCTACGCAATCCCAAATCATTTCATTTATTTAACGACAGTAACACGCTGTGTGCTAACGCCGTTTTCGGTAGCGATGCGGACCATGTACACGCCAGCGTTGAACTGGGCCATGTTGATGATCTGCTGGTCGCCTTCGATTTCGACATCATACACAACCTGACCGAGGACTGATACCACAGTGATGCGGTTCATG
>JAGHSL010000351.1 GCA_018065885.1 Candidatus Limimorpha equi | reverse complement strand
GCTTTGCGGTGGCTTGCACTTCTTCGTTTTGCGACAATGTTTCAAAATCGAGCATGACAGGTGTGCCGCCGTAGATTTTCCCAAATGAACGAATCAATGGTTCCTTGATGTTCTCGGAAGTGAGTTCGGGGACGGCTTCGCTCAGATTGATGACGCGGCTGCTGACGCTTTTCACACCGTGTTTTTGCAGTTTTGCCTGATTGACAGTGAGGTAACGCATCATTTTTTCACCGTCGGTTTTAATAAGAATGGTGCCGTGGTGAAGGTTGTTGTTGCCTTTTGAGAAAGCGTTGCCCGAAAACTTGCGACCTTGGTAGGTGAGGTCGTTTCTGCCGGAAATCTCGGTTTTCAAGCCGTAATTTAGTAAAGCATCTTGAATTACAGACAGTTGCTTGCGAACATCGTAGTTCTTGCGGTTAGCAACGAAAGAAAAGTTGATGTTGCCGAGGTCGTGGTAGACTGCGCCGCCTCCAGTGCCGCGTCGCATGACATGGCCGCCTTCGTCAAGGAGCATCTTGACATTGCACTCGGAATAAGGGTTTTGGTTGTAACCGATGACAACGGTCTGTTGGTTTTTCCAAAGGTACATCGTAATGATGTCTTCTTCCTGATGGTCAACGAGATAGGCTTCGGCCGCGCGGTTCAAAAACGGGTCGTATTGTGTGCTGATGATGACTTGCAGTTTGGGCATAAGCGAGCGGTTTAAATGAAAAAAGCCCGCTTTTCAGCGAGCTTGGTAGTCTCTCCGGGATTTGAACCCGAGTTACCAGGATGAAAACCTGACGTCCTAACCAGACTAGACGAAGAGACCACTTGGTTTGTCTTGCAGCCCTTATCGGTTTGTTTGACGGTGCAAAAGTAGGCAAAAAATCAATACGCGCAAGAAAAAAATGAAATTATTTCTGAAATATATTGTAAGTTGTTGTTTTTAAGTTGAATAAATTTCTTGCTATTCGAATGTCAGCGATACCTGAAACATCTTGTTGCGCAATTTGTCAATAGGAGCGGTGTAGATGAAAGCTTCGTTTTTGACGACATTTAGGATTCCATAGCTCATTTTCACTTCTACACCCATCTTGAACCATTGGTTGTAAATGTCGAATCCAGCGCCGACTTCCAAGGCGCAGTCGAAGCGTTTTGTGACCAGATTGTTGATAGCAGTTGTGATATTATGGTCTTGATCTTCGATGTCAATTTCATTTTTCTTCTGCGAAGCCAAGTCAAGGCGCGGATTGATGCCGCCCAGAAGGTAGGCACCGACATTGTTCAAACGCTTTGAACGGTATTTTATTTGCAGCGGAAATTCGACGAAAGTTGAGAAAATAGGCTTGCTGATGGAGTCGAGGCGCCGCTGGCCGTTTTTGCCGGCAATGGCGATGGCGTAGTCGATTCTTCTTTCGCCAAAGCTTAGGGAAGGAATGAATCTCAAATCGAAATATTTGCCTAAGCGTTTGCTGCCTATGATACCAACGGTAAAGCCTGGAACAGTTTGCGTCTCAACATTGTAGACGTAAAGACCTTGGGTTTCATCGGGATTGAAAGGGCCTGCTGGCCATTGGTTTGGCGCGTGCGGAATGTTTTGGTAGCCTTCAACGGTCTTGATGGTGTACATCATGGAATTGAATCCCAAAAGGAAACCGAAATGGTAAGGTTCGTTTTCGTAATTTGCAAGGTATCTGACGGCTCTTCTTTGGGCTTGTGCGTTGCTAATGCCGGCTGCCGTTATCAATAGGGCGATGACGATTATTCTGAATGCTTTTTTCATGTCAGTCAAACGATGATTTTCGCGGTTTATTGTTTGAAATAAGTCTGCAAAACTATAAAAAAAGGTCGAATTATTGTTTCTCAATGCAATATAATGTGGCAATTCCGCCGGAAAGACTGCATTTTTTGCGGCATTTGAGGCCGTAACGGCTCAATAATATAATAAAGGTGTCGGGCGATGGAAATCTGGAAACGGAATCGGGTAGGTATTGGTAGGCCGATTTGTTTCTTGAAATGGTTTTGCCGATTAAGGGCAGGATTTTGTGAAAATAGAAACCGAATAGGGTCTTGAAAAGGGGGCGGGTAGGTGTCGAAAATTCCAAAATGGCAATGCCGCCTCCTTTTTTGACAACACGTTGCATTTCTTTGATTCCTTTTTCTAAATCCTGAAAGTTACGGACACCGAAAGCGATTGTGATGGCATCGAAACTGTTGTTTTCAAAAGGAAGATCGCACGCATCGCCTTGATTTAATGTGATTTGCTTCTCAAGGTGTCTTGCGTTGACTTTTTTTTGTCCGAGGTTAAGCATCTTTTCCGATAGGTCGATGCCGGTTATTTTTGCCAGTGGACATTTCCGCGCTAATTGTATGGCAAGGTCAGCTGTGCCTGTGGCAAGGTCTAGAATGGTCTTTGGGTTGTTTCGGGCAATGAAACGGGCGGTTTTTCTGCGCCAGATTTTGTCGATGTGGAAGGACAGAAGATGGTTGAGAAAATCATAATGCGGCGCGATGTCGTCAAACATCTCTGTAACGTGCTTTTGGTCAGGCATTTGTGGCGTAAATGTTTTTGACTTCCAAACGGAGCTTTTCCTTGTCGATTGGAACGACGCCGACTTTTTCGCAAACCAAGCCTCCCGCAATGTTCGAAATGGCGGCAATGTTGAATGGGTTTTCACCTGCCACAATGCAAAGCGAAGCTACGCTGAGAACCGTGTCGCCGGCACCTGAAACATCCACAATGTCGCGCTGATGGGCTGGAATGTGATGAAATTCAGTCGAATCAGTTTTTGCACGAATGATGATACCTTTTTCCGAAAGTGTGGTCATAACCATTTCGCATTGCAGCAGTTCTTGAATTTTTTCGGTGTTGCTTTCAATGCTGTTGTTGTCTTCGGCAGCCAGACCTTCGCGCAATTCCTTTGCATTCGGCTTGAAAAGCGTCACATTTTTGTAGGCGAGGAAATTTTTCTTTTTCGGATCGACGACAACGGGAATGTTTTCTTTTCGGGCTAAGGCGATGGTCGCTTCAATCAGGCTTTTGGTCAGCACGCCTTTGTTGTAATCTTGAAGGATGATGCAGTCGATTTTTTCTGAGTGGACCGTTTTGTTGATGATGGCGGTCAGTTGTTGCTGCTCCTCATCTGTCAAATCAAAAGTGTCTTCCTGGTCGATGCGCAACATTTGTTTGCCGTTGCTGATGATTCTTTCTTTGAGAGTGGTAGAGCGGCAGTCGCTTTGTGCAATGTGATTTGTTTCGAGGCCGTTTTCGTTGAGCAGCTGAAAGAATTTCTTTCCTTTTAAATCGTTTCCTATGACGGAACAAATGTATGGTTCTGCGCCTAAAGCCTTGATGTTCAATGCAACGTTGGCGGCTCCTCCTAAACGGTTGTAGCGTTTCCTGACATCGAGAACAGGAACGGGTGCTTCGGGCGACATCCTTTCGACAACGCCTTCCGTGTAGGCATCAATCATTACGTCGCCGATAATCATGACACGCATTCCGTTGAATGATGCGAAAAGTTTGTCAATATGTTCGGAAGTGATATTCATGCTGAAAAACAAGCATAGAGGTTTCCCCCTATGCTTGTAATAAATGATGTGATTTTTTTAATGCAGTTTAGCCAAAGCGGCCTTGATTCTCTTGACGGCTTCGATGAGTTTGTCTTCGGAAGTTGCGTAAGAGAGGCGGATGCAGTCGTCGTTGCCGAAAGCGTTACCAGCCACGCAAGCCACATGGGCGTTGTAGAGCAGGAACATGCAGAGGTCGTCGCTGCCTTTGATGGTGGTTTCGCCATCGGTCTTGCCGTAGTACGACTTGACTTCAGGGAACACATAGAAAGCACCAGCCGGCATGTTGCATTTCACGCCTGGGATTTCGTTCAGCATGTCGTGGAGCATATCGCGGCGCTTGCGGAATGCTTTCAGCATGGCCTGGATTTCAGGTGAGTTTTCAGGGGTGAGTTCCATGGCTTTCAGCGCAGCGGCTTGTGCGATGGTGCAGATGCCCGAAGTGTATTGGCCCTGAATCTTGTTGGTGGCCTTGACGATGGCTTGTGGAGCGGCAATGTAACCGATTCTCCAACCCGTCATGGCATAGCCTTTGGCGACGCCGTTCACGATGACCATGCGGTCTTTCAGTTCGGTGAACTGGCCCATGCTTTCGTGCTTCTGGTTGTATTGGATGTATTCGTAGATTTCATCGGAAATGACGATGATGTTCGGATGTTTTGCCAAAACGCCGGCGATGGCGGCAAGTTCAGCCTTTGTGAAGACGGAACCGCTTGGGTTGCAAGGCGTGTTGATGATGAAGGCCTTGGTCTTAGGCGTGATGGCTGCTTCCAACTGTTCGGCAGTGATTTTGAAATCGTGTTCGATGTCGGTCTTGATGATGACAGGAACGCCGCCGCCCAATTTCACCATTTCAGGGTAGGAAACCCAGAATGGGGCAGGGATGATGACTTCGTCGCCGTTGTTGAGGATGGCGAGGAAAGTGTTGGTGATGGCTTGCTTGGCACCGTTTGAAATGATGATTTCGGTGTCTTTATAGTCCAAACCGTTGTCTCTCTTCAGTTTTTCGGCCACGGCCTTGCGCAGTGCAGGTGTGCCAGGTACTGGAGGATAGTGTGTGTCGTTGTTGTTGATGGCGTCGATGCCGGCTTGTTTTGCTGATTCAGGTGTGTTGAAATCAGGTTCGCCGATGCTGAGGCTGATGACGTCGATGCCTTGAGCCTTGAGTTCGCGGCTCTTGTTGGTCATGGCTAAAGTTGCTGATTCGGCCATGTTTAAGACTCTGTCTGATAAAATGATTTCGCCCATGTTTGTTTATTTGATTGTTGTTTAATCGTTTAGTTGTTGCCGCCCGTTGAGTTTGTCGAAACGGCTTTTCTCGAAAAAATTATCTATTTAAAATAGGTGTGCAAAGGTAGGCCTTTTTCTGATAGAGTAGACCTTTTTAGATGGAAAAGATGTTTTTATTCCATAATCTTGTGGATTTATCGTCGGTCTTTAGTTATTTATCGTCTGTGTCTTTAGCAGATACCTTTTATCTCTTTATCTCTTCACCACAGTTCTTTCCGTCACACTCGCACCGCTCATTATGCG
>JAGHSL010000442.1 GCA_018065885.1 Candidatus Limimorpha equi | reverse complement strand
CAAAAAGTCGCAGTTGGAAATGTTATTTTTGTAAAAAACACTTCCTATGCTCCAAACAGCGCATCCATAGTCACCAATTTCTGGAACTGACCGAAATATTCGTTGTAGGTTAGGCCGTAAGTCGTTATCAGGGTGAGATGTACGTTTTTGTTTTTGGGTAATGCATTTATCAGTAGTTGGATGCGGTGGCGCAGTTTGGCATCATAGGCCTTGGTGACGGTGAATTCGTCTTTGTAGAATTTCATTTCACATAGGTTTACAACGCGGTCGGCCCGATCGATGAGCAGGTCAACTTGCGTGCCTTCGGTTTCGTTGTCACCTCGTACTGCCCACGACGATTCGGATGTGTGAATGCCGCTGATGCCTAAGGCGTTCTTAATCTGTTCAATATGATTAAAGCAAACCTCTTCAAAAGCAAAACCTTTCCATGCCGAAAGACGTTGCGTGTTTTGATTGGTTTCCCAGAAATCGCTGCCAACAACATCACCCGAAGCTAAGAATGTGGCGTAAAACAGGCAGAATGGGTCGGTGAGCTTGTAGTGTTCTTCGCGTTTCGAGCAGCCGAAAGGCACATAACGCATGATGAAGTCGCTGGCTTCGAGTGCGCCAAGCATTTTCGAGAAACCGCCGCCTTTCAGTATGCCGGTCTTTTCGGCAATCTGGTTGCGGGTAAAACCAATGTGTTTTGTGGCTAATAGGCTGATTATCTTTTTGTAAGCGTTAGGATTCGAGAACAGGGAATTGAAAAGACGGTCGAATTCGTTTTTCAGTTTGGCGTTTTTAGCGAAGAAGAGCGAATCGATGTTTTGTCCCAAACTCAGTCCTTTGCGGAAAAAACCTAAATAATATGGTATGCCGCCGACCGCCATGTAAGCTTGTATGATGTCGTAACGTGTGAAGCGCAAATCGGCAGCCTTGAAGAACATTTCACATTCATGCAGGGTGAAAGGAGAAAGTTTTATTTCGTATGTAAGGCGTCCATACAATCCTCCGTAGTTGTTTATTAAATTGTCTTCAATCCACGAAGTGGCTGAACCGCAAACGATTAACATCAAATTGTCACGTCCTGATCCCCATCCGTTCCAGAATGCTTCAAAAGCTGTTATGAATCTTGAACGAGGCGTGTCCATCCAAGGCAATTCGTCAATAAAAACTACTTGCCGTTCATTGCTGTTGTGACTTTCCAAAAGGTTTTCCAGCAAGAAAAAAGCCTCCATCCATGAACTTGGGCATGGCTTGTCTTCCAACCCGTAACGCAAAAGTGAGTTATGGAAACTTTTCAACTGATCCTGCAACATATTGTCGGAAGAACTGTCGAATGGCGACATCCCAGTATGGTAAAAAGTCATCTTATCTTTGAAAAGTTCCTTGATAAGATAGGTCTTTCCAACTCTGCGACGGCCATACACGGCTACAAATTCTGGTCTTCCGCTGCGGTATAAACGCATAAGTTCTTCTGTTTCAGTTTCTCTGCCAATTATTTCACTCATATTAATTGCCTTTATTTGTCCGCAAATATACAAAAAATACCTTTCACGGATAAATAATACATCCTTATTTCTCCCCGAAATGATAAAAAATACGTTTCAGGGATAAATAAGACCTTGTTTTGCCTGTTTAGAATTTG
>JAGHSL010000413.1 GCA_018065885.1 Candidatus Limimorpha equi | reverse complement strand
AAAAGCCGTCAAAGCGTCTAAAAGTCTAATAGTCTAATAGTCAAAATGTCCAAAAGTCAAAATGTCCAAAAGTCTAATAGTCAAATTCTCCAAAAATCACCACGAATACGCTTCAGCGGTCATCCATTTGCCTTGCACTTTCAATGTCTGTTCGATGATGTCGCGCACGCAGCCTTTTCCGCCTCCGCAAAAACTTATGTAACAACTGATTTCCTTCACTTCCTGCGCCGCATCCGACGGACAGACCGGCACGCCCACCATACGCATCACGCGGATATCAGGAATATCGTCACCGACATAAACGATTTGCGACGGCTTCAGGTTTTTCTCCTTCATATAGGCTTCGAGTTTTTTCACTTTGTCGGGCACACCCGTAAAAACATCTTGAATGCCAAGCGAATGTAAGCGTTTTTCGATGTTCGTGCTGATAGCACCCGAAATGACAGCCACATTGTAGCCCAGTTTGGCGGCCAGCTGCAAGGCATAGCCATCCTTCACATTGGAAGTGCGCAAAGGATCGCCATTTGAATCCATGTAAACGGTTCCATCGGTCATAACGCCGTCATAATCAAAGATAAAAGTGTTGACTTCGGGGAGTAAGGCTCTGAAATTGCTCATAAGCGGGGATTTAAGATTTGATGATTTAATATTTTAAAGATTTAAGATTTAAAAATTCAAAGATTCAAAGATTTAAATTCAGATTTTCATTGAAAAAATAACGGGTCAAAATTAGGGAATTTTCGGCAAATCAAGGCAGATAAAACAAAAAAGAGTATTTTTGCGTTTTATTTGAAATTGAATTGAAAAATTATGGAAGAAGAAAAAAGAATAAGACATCAAAACGGCAATTCAGAAGAGCTTGCCGCCACCGTAGTTGAAGCCATGGACGCACTGAAAGGCAAAGAGATAGTGACTTTGGACCTGAGGGAAGCCAACGGCGCCGTGACCGATTATTTCGTCATCTGTCACGCCCCTTCCAAGACGCAAGTCGATGCCATTGCCGAAAAAGTGGAAGATTTGGTGCGCGAAAAACTGCACATCAAGCCTTTTCACATCGAAGGCCGCGAAAATACGGAATGGATTTTGATTGATTTCGTCGACGTTGTCGTTCACGTCTTCCTGCAATCAGCCCGCAGTTTCTACAAATTGGAAGAACTTTGGGCCGACGCTGAACGCATTGTGAAAGAATCAGAAGAATAAATAAATCAAAATCAAACACTTAGCAATGAGCGAAAATCCGACAAACGGCAGTCAGAATCAACCGAACCAACCGAATGTTCCGAAACGAAAACCCAATAAGAAGCGTGGCAGCTTCTATTGGATTTATGCCATTTTAGCAGCCGTCTTTATTGGTATCAACATTTTTTACGGCAAAGGAAATGTGCCTACAGAAGATGTCAACCAAGGCAAACTGCAAGAATTGCTGAAAAACGAAGAAGTCTACAAAATCGAACTCGTCAACAAGGAAGATGCTGAAATCTACCTGAACGAGAAAGGTTTGAAGAAGAACTTCCCTGATGTAATACCTAACAAGAAAGGCACAACCACAACGCCAAGCTACACCTACAAGATAGGTTCCCTCGACCGCTTCGAAGAAATGGTTGAAGAATCACAGCAGGAAGTCAAAAATCCAGTTTACATTGAAAACGTTCGCAGAAAAAGCTGGATGTCGGATTTCCTAATCGGCTGGTTCCCATTCATTTTACTCATTGTCGTGTGGATTATCATCATGCGCTCGATGGGTCGCGGAGCCGGCGGTGGTCAGATTTTCAGCATTGGAAAATCGAAAGCGCAACTTTACGACAAGGACAATGTGCCTGTCAATGTGACATTTAAAGATGTCGCCGGATTGGAAGAAGCCAAGGTGGAAATCATGGAAATCGTCGACTTCCTGAAGAATCCTGCCAAATACACCAAATTGGGCGGCAAGATTCCGAAAGGCGTGCTGCTTGTCGGCCCTCCAGGAACAGGTAAGACCTTGTTAGCCAAGTCGGTGGCTGGCGAAGCCAATGTGCCGTTTTTCAGCATTTCGGGTTCCGATTTCGTTGAAATGTTTGTCGGTGTCGGCGCTTCGCGCGTCCGCGACTTGTTCAAGAATGCCAAGGACAAATCGCCTTGCATCATCTTCATCGATGAAATAGATGCCATTGGCCGCGCCCGTGGCAAAAACCCAATGAACGGCGGAAACGACGAAAGGGAAAGCACTTTGAATCAGCTGCTTACCGAAATGGACGGTTTCGGTACCAATTCGGGTGTCATCGTTTTGGCTGCTACAAACCGTGCTGATATTCTTGACAAGGCCTTGATGCGTGCTGGCCGTTTCGACCGTCAGATTTATGTCGAATTGCCTGACCTGATTGGCCGTAAGGAAATATTTGAAGTCCACATGCGCAACCTGAAACTCGGTCCCGATGTCGACCGTGATTTCCTGGCCAAACAAACCCCAGGTTTCTCGGGTGCCGACATTGCCAATGTCTGCAACGAAGCCGCTTTGATGGCTGCCCGCAAGGAAAAGGAACAGATTGAAAAACAAGACTTTCTCGACGCCATCGACCGTATCATTGGCGGCTTGGAAAAGAAGAATAAAATCATCACGGCGGAAGAAAAGAAAGTCATCGCTTTCCACGAAGCCGGTCATGCTACAACGAGTTGGTTATTGCAATACGCGCATCCTTTGGTGAAAGTGACCATCGTGCCGCGTGGCAAGTCGCTCGGTGCCGCCTGGTATCTGCCTGAGGAACGCCAGATTACGACCAAAGAACAGATGTATCATGAAATGATTGCCACTTTGGGTGGCCGTGCAGCCGAACAGGTTGTGTTTGGCCAAATCTCCACAGGTGCCCTTTCTGACCTTGAAAAAGTGACGAAACAAGCCTACGCCATGGTGACTTATTATGGTTTGAATGAAGAAATCGGCAACCTAAGCTACTATGACTCAACAGGTCAGCAGGATTACAGCCTGACAAAACCATACAGCGAAAAGACGGCTGAAGTCATAGACAAGGAAATCAGCAAAATGGTTGAACAAGCCTATCAGGAAGCTGTTACCATTTTGACAGAACACATCGACGGACTTACGCAATTAGCCAACAAACTCATCGACAAGGAAGTGATTTTCGGCGAAGACCTTGAAACCATTTTCGGCAAACGTCCTTGGACAAAAGAGGAAGAAACCGAAAAGCCAGCCCTCACAGCTACGGCTGAAGATGCTGAAATAGTTTACGAAGAAACTGAAAACAAATAAGTTATGGCACGAGACTTCAAACGCGAAATCACCAACAAGGAGCAGATTTTAGGCGATGTCAGAAACGCTATCATCGAGAAGCAGGAAGCCTTGATTCAAGATGTCGACCAGCGGACCGACACATGGATTCCCATCAAGGAAGAAGACGGAACGGCCATTACTTTCGTCCAGAATTTCAAGGATCAAGGCGGCATTTTCGTTTACCTTGAAGATGAAGATGAATTTGCAGAATGTCTCAGGCAACTCGCGCCCGAAAACGCTTGGGAACCACTGTGGTGTACCAGTCCGACCATGCAGAAAATGCTGGAACGCAACGGCATAGCCTACACTACCGACTCGGCACGCGAACCGAAGCAGAAATTAGTCAGCATCACCGACTGTGAATGTCTTGTTGCCCAAACTGGCAGCATTGTGCTTTCGGAAAAGATGTGTCATTCAAGGAAAAACTATGCTACACCGGAAATCCTTTTAGTGACCGCCACCACCAATCAGATTGTCAACGGCATGAAAGATGCTTTCTTCAAGCTGAAGGGAAAATATGGCTCTGGGAATCCAACGCAAATTGCCATTATCACGGGGCCGAGCCGCACTTCCGACATCGAGCAGACGCAAATCATAGGCGCACACGGCACGCGCCAAGTGGCCGTTTTCTTGATTGATGCGGAGTGAGAATTTCCATTGACAACAAGCCGCGATTTTGTCGTCAGATGAATGGCTGAGTCGTTGTCAAGTCTCGGAAATGCCGTAAAAACCGCTTCATTCCTAAATCTACTTTTTTATTTCCTTCTAAACCTTAATTTTCATCAAATCCAAAATTTGCCACTTTTTAAGCCGATTGGCGCGTTTTTGTCGGAAAAGGAATTTTTTCATTTTTCTTCCGATGGTTCGGAAAAAATGTCTATCTTTGCCATTTGTTTGAAAAGAGCAAGTGAATGGGCAAAATGCAGCCTCCATATAGGATGCAAGAAAGCGAGAGCACGGAAATATGGGAACACTCAACTTTCTAAGGGCTCGAATCCCCGAAACCTCGCAGCCTCGAAACCTCGCGCTCCATTCATTTGACAGTTTAGATTTGATTAGTTAATTATATTAGAATAGACAAAATGACAGAAGAAGAAAAAAGAGAATTGGCAAGCGAAGAATACGGTGCGAATAAAATTCAGGTCCTCGAAGGTCTGGAAGCCGTAAGAAAACGCCCTGCCATGTATATTGGTGACGTCCATTTCCGTGGCCTGCACCATTTGGTTTACGAAGTCGTCGACAACTCCATAGATGAGGCTATGGCCGGCTATTGCGACACCATCGATGTGCGTATCTTGGAAGGCAACGGCATCAGCGTTTTGGATAATGGCCGTGGTATTCCTACGGGTATGCACGAGAAGGAAAAACGCTCGGCTTTGGAAGTCGTGCTGACGGTGCTGCACGCCGGCGGTAAGTTCGATAAAGGTTCCTATAAGGTCTCCGGCGGTCTGCATGGCGTCGGTGTCAGCTGCGTGAATGCCTTGTCGACACATCTCACCGCTGAGGTCTATCGTGAAGGCAAGATTTTCCGTCAGGAATACGAATGTGGCAAGCCGCTTTATCCGGTGAAGGTGGTCGGCGAAACCGACAAAAACGGTACGCGCATCACTTTCCAGCCCGATGGAACCATTTTCCAAACCACTGAATACGACTATGCTACCTTGGCCAACCGTATGCGCGAACTGGCCTATCTGAATCACGGCATTACCATTCAGCTTACCGATGAGCGCCAGAAGTTGGAAGACGGCAGCTTCAAGAGTGAGGTCTTCTATTCGCAAAACGGCCTCACCGATTTCATCGGCTATCTCGATGCCAACCGCGTGAAACTGATTCCTGAACCGATTTCGATTGTCGGTGAAAAGAACAATGTGCCGGTTGAAATCGCCTTGGAATACAATGAAGAATATTCCGAAAACCTCCATTCTTACGTCAACAATATCAATACGATAGAAGGCGGTACCCACTTGCAGGGTTTCCGCTCAGGCTTGACACGTTCATTCAATGCCTACGCTGAAAAATCAGGCCTTTTGGAAAAATCGAAGGTGAAGATTTCGCCCGACGATTTCCGCGAAGGCTTGACGGCGGTCATTTCCGTCAAGGTGCCTGAACCTCAGTTTGAGGGCCAGACCAAAACCAAATTGGGCAATGACGAAGTGATGGGCATCGTCAATTCCATCGTTGGCGAACACCTTGCCAATTATCTGGAAGAACATCCGAAGGAAGCCAAAATCATTTTCGATAAGGTCGTCCTTTCGGCACAGGCGCGTCAGGCTGCCCGCAAGGCGCGCGAAATGGTGCAGCGCAAGGGTGCGCTCTCAGGTTTCAGTCTGCCGGGCAAGCTGTCCGACTGCTCGGAGCGTGATCCTGCCAAGACGGAGCTTTACCTCGTTGAGGGTGATTCCGCTGGCGGTTCCGCAAAGCAAGGCCGCGATCGTACTTTCCAAGCCATTCTGCCTTTGCGTGGTAAGATTCTGAATGTCGAAAAGGCCATGCAACACCGCGTTTTCGATAGCGAGGAAATCAAGAACATTTATACCGCTTTGGGCGTAACCATTGGCACTGAAGAAGATAGCAAGGCGCTGAATCTCGAAAAACTGCGTTACCACAAGGTCATCATCATGACCGATGCTGATGTCGATGGTAGTCACATCACTACCTTGATTCTGACTTTCTTCTTCCGCTACATGCGCGAACTGATTGAAAACGGTTATGTGTATTGCGCTACGCCTCCGTTGTACCTCATCAAGCGCGGCACCAAGCCGATGCGTTATTGCTGGACCGACGAAGAACGCATTGCAGGCATGGCCGAATACACCAAAAACGGCACCGTTGGTGGTTACGAAGTGCAGCGTTACAAAGGTCTTGGTGAAATGAACCCCGAACAGCTTTGGGAGACCACCATGGATCCGGCTCACCGCACTTTGCGTCAGGTGACCATTGAAAACGCCATGGAAGCCGACCACATCTTCTCCATGCTGATGGGCGACGAGGTGGCGCCACGCCGTGAGTTCATCGAACAGAATGCAACTTACGCAAATATCGATGCTTAATTGATTTTTTAAACGAGATAATTTAGAGACGCGAGTCATTTCTGCGAAGGCAGGGACATCGCGTCTCTTTTTATGTTTTCTCCATGTGTATTGAGAAAATATCTCCACTTTTGCATCCAAAATATCGAAACGATGCTGAATTCAAGTTGTTAATGCAACATTGTTGATAAATGTGATAAGATTTGGTGTCTAATTTGAATAAAAATACTTTGGTATCCGAGTTTTGCTTTATGAAAAATTCTGCGCATTTATCGCTGAAAATGTGTATCTTTGTTCGCTGATTAAATGAGACTTTTTCTATTGGATGGGAAGATTGGAAAAGCCCTTTATTCCGACTGATAAAATCCATGTTTGATTTACCATCCGCAAAAGTTGCATTTGCTTTTGAATTTAG
>JAGHSL010000075.1 GCA_018065885.1 Candidatus Limimorpha equi | reverse complement strand
TGCCCGAAGTGGATGTCTACGAATACAACGGCGCATTCCGCTACATATCAGGACATTTCGCCAGCAAAGCACAAGCCACGGCACGCCAGACGGAACTGCGCAACTTAGGTTTCAGCGATGCTTTCGTTATAGCTTTCGTCAATGGCGAGCGAGCCTCTTTGAAAGCGGCGGAGGCGGCGATGAAGAAATAGATTTCTACAAGACAAAAAAACGGGAGACAAACAAAATCACATGTTTATCTCCCGTTTTTTGATTTTCAAGCATTTATATGGTCAACTGACCAACAAAAAGCAATCAATATTCGTCTTCGTGGAAAAAGAAATCATCTTTTGTAGGATAATCAGGCCAGAGGTCTTCAATACGCTCGTAGACTTCGCCCTCATCTTCCATTTCCTGAAGGTTTTCAATCACTTCGTCAGGTGCGCCCGTGCGCATAGCCCAATCCAGCAATTCCTCTCTTGTTGCCGGCCAAGGCGCATCTTCCAATTTTGAGGCTAATTCTAATGTCCAGTACATAGTCGTTTGGTTTTTATTTTGGGCTGCAAAAATACTTCATATTAGCAAAAAGTCAAGTGTTTTTTATAAAAAAATTATTCAATTCCTATTTATCTGACTTCCAATATGTTTCACGATTCTTTTCAACAAAATCAAAGAAACGGGCAAGGACAAAGAAGAAATCCGACAATCTGTTGAGGTACTTTATGTCGGTTTCATCAAGCGGAAAATCCTGTGCCATGCGCCAAGCCTGACGCTCAGCACGACGACAGACCGTGCGGCAGACATGACAATAGGAGGCCTTCAAATTGCCGCCGGGAATCACGAAAGCCTTCAATTCGGGCAACTGCTCATTCATTTTGTCAATCTCCTTTTCAAGAAAAGCGACATCATCGGCAGAAAGCGGCGGAATCATCTTGCTCACTTCCGAATCACGGTCTAATGCAAAATGCGATTCCAAGGTAAAGAGCTTATTCTGAACGACTTGCAAAACCGATTTTACAGCCTCAGGAACGCCTTCCAAATCGTTAAGCACGCCCATAAAAGCACTCAGTTCATCGACAGTGCCGTAGGTTTCAACACGCTCATCGAATTTCGCGACACGCTTGCCGCCAATCAACGAAGTCATGCCTTCGTCACCGGTTTTAGTATAGGTTATGTTTTTCATATTCAAATCAATTATTCAAATTTTTTAAAAGTCTTGTCGGTTGTTGGTTTTCAGTTATCAGTTGTCGGTTTTTTCAAAAGTTCATAATTGTTCAAATCTCATGGTTTCGCAATCCATAAATCGAAATGTCTAAAAGTCAAACAATCAAATTGTCCAAAAGTCCAATTGTCCACCTGTCTCTAATACTTCAGCACAAAATCCTGTTTCTCGATACCTAATCTAAAGAAAACCAATCCAATATGATAAAGGTCGATGGTAAGCGACACATCCTCGTTGTCCATAATGCGCTCCCAAGCGTCTTCCGCATCGCGCGAGCGGTGAATGCCCTCAAAAATGAAAACGGAATCTGTCGTTTTATGACTCATGCAATCCTGCAAGTAATCCCATTCCTCGTCCTCAAAATCGTTTTCACTGAAAAAGACAAAACCCGTGTTGAGTTTCTTAAACTTTTCGGAATCGAAATCCGCTGGCTGAATGAGTGTTACATTTTCAATGCCCATCGAATTGAGCGTTTCGAGAAACCCATCCGACTCTTCCAGATAAACCCTTGTCTGCAAATTTCCCAAGGCCAACGCCGTCGTATTAAGTGCCGAGAGTTTCCCAAAAGACACCACCGAATCAGGCTCGAAATACCGCACAATGCGATACAAAAGCCGGCTTTGCTTGCGGCGGCGGTAAGTCAAATGTTTCTTGCCATCAAGCAATCTGCTCACGCGCAGAATGGTCTCATAATCAGAGTTTGAACCTTTGTCGTTCAACACCTTCGTGGTAAATTCATAGACGAAAGGCGAGTGAATGTGATACTCACTTTTGCACTGAATCTTGTATTTGAGAAAACTCGAAATCATATCATTCGTATTGGACTTTCTGGAGGAAAAAAACGGTGCGGTGCGGCTTTGGCAACACGCCATTTTGGATAATCTGACAACCAAAAATCAGGAAACGCGACCCGAACCAAGGCTCAATCTGTGCGAAATACTCATCTTCAACATAATCAGCGCCGTGCATTGGCTCAATGTCAACCGATTGCTGGTTCAGCAAAGGCTGGCCATCGGCATCAAAGACCACATAGCGCAAAGCATTTTCGCATGATGAAGCCACTACAAGTTCATCGTGGCAAACCGCTTCGCCGGAATGTTTGGTCAAATCGTAGGTCAAATCGTTATCGAATCTGACTGATGTCTGCCATTTCAGTTCGCCATCCTTATCGAAGGCCAGCAAAATTTCCGAAATGAAATCGTAGCCATCGAAAACGGTATAGGTGTAAGGATGTGAACCGTAAAAACCATAGCCGTAGCCGTAACTCATGCGTGTTTCGGTGTGATATTCAGGCACAAAGGCTTCGGCAGCAAACACTGACAAGTCGCCGTAATGAGTCAAACGAGGCGTGAGAAACTGAAAAGCAATTTCCTTTTTGTCCTGTTTTCCGTTTTTGCCCAATTTAAGGCGTTCCTCGCGCACCCTGACACGGTCAGAAGCAGTCAGTGCCAGCTCGATTTCGGGCATATTCTTGAAAAGATAAGCCTTGGTTTGCGCCGCTCCATCGAAGCAAATCCAAACCACACCCACGGAAATCTTATCGAAATTTTCGGTTACGCCTTCCAAATCCACTTTCCTGTTGCTTTCTTGTTCCAAAGTCCCCATCACCACAAGGCGTTGGTTTTCATCGAAATCGAAACACATCCGTCCCAAGCCTGCATTTTCACCACTCTCAAAACGATGCTTTTGCAGCAAGGAACCTGATGGCGAATAAATCAAAAACGAAGTCGCCACATAATGCTTGTTTTCGTATTCACGCGCCGCCACCACGAAACAATGCTGCTTTTGGAAAGATGCCGTTTGGAAAAGTATGAAACTATTTGTCAAAGAAGGATTTACGGAACGATAGGAATTTGAATTCAAGTCGAAGAAAAGCAAAGTTCCGTTTCCCGTCTTGTCGTTGACCGCCATCATCATGTTGCCGTCAACCACCTCAAGGGAATGAATGACAGTCTTTTCGGGCAACATTTCGCCGAACGATTTGTAGGTCAAATCCTTGCGATTGAAACAAATTGCGCAAAAACTAATGGTGTCGGTCTTCTTCAATTTATCGTTTGTGAACAGAAAAACGGCAAAATCATCATCGCTGGCTGAACCTACAAACGACATTCTTGATGAAAGCGGAATCAAGTCGCTGCGCATCTCGTAAAGGCTTGAATCGAGCAAAGCGAAATTCCACAACTGACTTTTGTGCTCATCAGTCCTGTCGGTCTGCGAGACCATGATGCCGCCTTTTGCGCCAAACGACTCAAAATGACAGCCTTGATCCTTCGACCAACGCCCTACTTCGTAACGTGCCGGCTCAGTCTGCTGCGCCGTAACGCAACAAAACGCCAACAAAAACGCCACTATGGAAAACCATTTCTTCATGCTTGAATTTTTCGCAAAAAAACAATTATCATTCAATCACACATTCTTCAATCTTACATTGGTGCTTTTTCGTCTTAGGATCATAATTGATGCCGACAAACAACAGGTTGCCACGGTAATGCTCCAAAATGTCGTCATATTTCTTTTCCATAATCTGGTTAATCGCCGATTCCGCTGATTTTTTGTTTTTCAATTCGATAATCATGGCCGGAATGTTTGGAACGTATGGAATCAAAGCCAAGTCGGCATAACCATCGCCAGTGGGCAATTCCTTGATGACGGTGTATTTTGTATTAGCATAGAAATAGGCCAAGCCTATCGCGCTTTGGAATGAGGCTTCATTATTGTAAGTCAACGGATTGGTGGCGCGAATATGTGCCTCAGTCAAGGCGGCGGCCACAGCTTTCTCATCCTTTCTTATCGTGGCATCAAGCAAGGCTTTGGAATCATTCACAAGCTTGATGACGGGTTTGTAGTCATCTTCGTATTCGACGGAAATGGCCCACTGCTCACGGATTTCGCTGTTCGGAATATAGCACTGGCAGTTTACGCGGTCGTAGGCCAAATAGCCCAGATGGATGAGATAGGTGAACACATCGTCCTTAGAGTGGAAGTCCGTCATGGTGTTCAGGTACTTGTAGACGTTCACATCCACTTTTCCGCCGCCCATCATCGTAACGACATCGTCGCGGATGCCTGCGAAATCCAACAGGATGTAGTTTTTCAAGGCTTCGTAGGAACCTGTCTGCGTCCAATAGCTGCCGAACCTTTGCCTGTCCATTGCACTCACAACTGAACGCGGACTGAAAATCTCCTTGACGTAATCCAAATCGTATCCATCATACCAACGCTTACACTCCTCATAATCCATGGCGTACTGCTCGCAAAGGTCTTGGGTTTCCTTAGCCGTGAAGCCTACAAATTCGGCGAAACGGCCTGCATCGGTCATGGAATATTCCGTGAAAAGATTGAGTTTCGATTGTATCTTATCGCGTACAATTGGCAGAATTCCAGTAAGATAGGCAAGCGAAATGGCGGGCGAAAGGTCTGCGTTCTTGAAAAGGCCGTTCAAAAACTCAAGATACTCGTTGAAAAGCTTGCTTTCCGCTTGCTCCCGCACAAGCACATCGTATTCGTCGATGATAATGACAAAAGTTTCGCCGGTCTTGGCATAGACACGCATGATAGCTGTAGGAAGCGTATCTTCATCATGAAGTTTAACGGAGGGGAATGTTTCCTTGAGTTCATCCTTAATCATATCGGTGATGAAATCGACTAGGTTACTCTTGTTCTTAACATTCCTATAAGCTGCATTCAAGTCGAACTTTATGACATTCAACTTGTTAAGGTAAGTCTCAAAATCCTTTGTCGCTGAGATTTTCAAGTCCTCGAAAAGTTCGCGCGAATCACAACCTTTGGAATAATACGCCGAAATCATGTTACCGGCCATGCTTTTCCCAAAACGGCGCGGACGAGAGACACACACGAATTTTTCACTTGAATCAATAAGTTCGTTCAATTCAGCGATAATCATCGATTTGTCGATGAAAATCTTTGTTTTACGGTCTTGACGTAGCAAAACATTGCTCGGATTGAGGTAAATACCCATGACTTTTACGCTATTTCGACTGCAAAAGTAACAAAAGAATTTGGAAAAAGGAAAAAGAGGATGTTTTCGGGCATAAATCTTTCCTTTCATTAGCCTACAGTTTCTTCATCGGACTCACAAAATTTCTCATAGCCGTCTACGCACCTACTTTCCGATCAGTTCTACATGTTGGCATCGAAACAAAAAAGCAATGTCAATTTACAGAACGTAAGTGACGCTTAAAAAATAAGTTGTAACACATTTCAACGTTAGCAATTGTTTTTCTTGTCAAACGTAAATTGCCACAAATCATTCATAAATTTATGTGAATTTGATTGATATACAGATAATTATAATTTTATCAATTTATGATACATTTACGATAATTAGCGTTTAGCGAAGCGAAAAAAACAATTATTATCGTTATAGGTTATTTTTTAATTCTCACTAAAATAAAAGTGACTGCCCGAAAAAAGACAGTCACCTTTAGTAAAACATTGCGATTCGTTTAGAATTTCACGAACTTAGCAACAGCCTTTTGGCCATCGGTATAGTTGAAATTGACGAAATAAACGCCATTTTCAAGGCTTGAAACTTCGTAATTCACAAGACCTTCCATGCAACTCTTTTCAGAAACCATGCGACCGCTCATATCGTAAACGGCAACCTGTGCATCCTGATTCAAAGTGAAGGAAATCATATCCTTGGCAGGATTTGGATAGACGCTCAGCATTGCGCTTTCGTTTTCAGCGACTGTCAATGGTTCGGAAGCCATAATCAGCACATTGTCGACTTCCCAAGCAGATGCCATTTCTGAAGTGCAAGTGTAAACAAAGGCAATATAGAAGGTTTCACCAGCAAAACTTTCAATATCAATAGCGCCTGATTCCACCCATTCGTAGTTGCCTGTTGAATAATCGAACATGTCAGTAATGTTTTCCCAAGTGAAATCGCTTGGTTCGCTTTGGCCATCGTAATCGGTTGAAATCATGACCTGCAAAGGTTCGCCATCGAATTTCATAGCAGTTGAGAAACTCATCATAATCGAAGCGTATTCACCATTCATAGCAGGGCTGATAAGCCAGTCTTCGTTTTCGTTATAGACATTATTGGCATAGCCGTTCATGTTGGCGTAGCCATTGCCATTGTAAGTCTTCTGCAACCAAGTCTGATCACCGTAAACATCGTAAGCGGTGAACACGCCAAGATCAGCATCAAAACCTTCATTTAGAAGGACATACACATCAGCAGTATTGGCTGTTGCCGTAGGATATGTGCCATCGGTCTTATAGTCGATGTTAGCACCGGCATTGGTGTATGGGAAAATGGCGAAATGATAAGTCGTGTTGCCATCCAAATTGCTGAAAGTAGCAGTCTGGACACCAGGATTCACATTGATAGCAATTTCGCTGTTCGCGACTGGTGTGCCATCGACAGGAACAGCAATGTTACCCGTTGAAGCTACAACCAAATATCTATCAGGCAATTGCGCACCAGTAGCATCATTCCAAGTCAAAGTAACATCAAGCATATCTGCATCGGCTGAGAAATTGGTTGGATAGTTGCTCGGTTCCGGATTGACTTGAGCCTGGCCAGCCTTAAAGAAATAAACTTCAGCGATGATGTTTGAAGATTCCTTGTAGCAGCCGAACAAAGGCGTGCCGTTGGCAGCATTCAGGTTGAAACGCATATAACGTTGATCCACTGCACCGAGTGAAACAGGAACGCCAGCGCCATTGGCACCAATGGTGATATCCCATTTGCCATTATCGGTGAGAGTTGACTGCGTTTTCAGGTAGTTGCCACCGCCAGGAGCATTCAGATAGCCTTCTCTGAGCGGGTCGTAAATCGTCCATTCGCCAGTGCTGCCACCCAATTCAAATTCAAAGACTTCGGTCTGAGAATCAGGATTCGTTGCAATCGTAGTAGTGATTGTACCGCCAGCTTCGGAAACAGAAACAGCGTGACGGTTGTTGGATTTCTGATAACTCATGGCGTATGCGTTGCCATCGTCATCGAAACCAACGAGGATATACCTTGCACCGGCTTCGAGGCCAGAGGCAGAAGTAACCATTGTGTAAGTATTCTGAGCGAAACTGCGTGCCGAAAAGACCAACATCAGTGCCAGCATACCAATTGAAAGTAAATTACGTTTCATTTTTTCTAATATTTTGTTAAACAATTGATTATAATTCCAAAGATTGCACGCGCTCCACGGCCTTGATTTCGGGGATAGCCTTTTTCATCACCGTTTCGATGCCGTTCTTGAGGGTCATCGTGCTGTGAGGACAATTGCCGCAGGCACCTGTCAATTCCACCATAACGACCATATCGTCAGTGAGTTCCACAAAATTGACATCGCCGCCATCTTGTTGCAGATAAGGACGCACCTGTTCCAGCACGTTTTTCACTTTGCGGAGGATGATTTCTTTATCTTCCATGAGTCTTTAGGTTTAGTTGTTGAATTGTTTAGTTGTATAGCATCACTTAGCTTCGCGAATGACAGCTGCCGCGATTTCGTCAAATGCCTTTGTGACAGGCGAATCGGCATCGAGTGCCAGAGGCGTTCCCTTGTCGCCGCATTCGGCAATCTGCTCCACAATCGGGATCTGACCCAAAAGCGGGATGTTCAGTTCCTCGGCGAACTTGCGTCCAGTTTCCTTGCCGAAAATGTAGTATTTCTTTTCAGGCATATCGCTCGGCACGAAATAAGCCATGTTCTCGACCAAACCGAACAACGGAATCTGCAAGGCCTTTTCGTTGAACATCTGGGCGGCACGGCGCACATCGGCGAAAGCAACTTGCTGAGGCGTGGTAACAACGACTGCTCCACTCACCTTAAACGACTGAGCCAAAGTAAGTTGAATATCACCTGTCCCAGGAGGCATATCGACAATCAAAAAGTCGAGTTCACCCCAAAGGGCATCGTTCATCAACTGGTTGAGGGCACTCGTTGCCATAGGTCCGCGCCAAATCAAAGGACGGTTTGCATCGACAAAGAAACCAATGCTCATCAGCTTGATGCCGTAACGTTCAAGCGGAATCATCACGGTTTTGCCGTCACGCTCAAAACAGGCAGGACGCTCGTCTCCCGTGCCGAACATGGTAGGCACCGAGGGACCGTAAATATCGGCATCGACCAAGCCTACGCGCTGGTTGGCACGCGCCAAAGCCACGGCCAAGTTGGCAGCCACGGTCGATTTGCCGACGCCACCCTTGCCAGAAGCCACTGCAATGATGTGCTTCACCTTGGAAAGCGCCGTCTGTTCCTCGACCACCTTAATATCAATATTGATGTCGCCGAAAACCTCTTTCAAAGTGCGGTTCGCAGCATTGACCAAAATGTCGTTTTTCGGGTCATCGACATGCTCAACGACCAAATCAAAACGGATGCCGTCATCGCCAACCATCAGGTTTTCAACCATTTTCAGGGCAATGATATTGTCGCCTTTCGGGAAATAGATGACATCCTTTAAAACTTCTAAAACATTTTCCTTTACTAACATGATAAAAAACAAATTTGGGGCAAAGATAAGAAATTTTTGGTTCAGATTCCTTAAAAAACACTACCTTTGCACAAATTCAAAATCTCAACGATATGAAAAAACTCACCTGCACCCTGTTTTGGCTTTTCAGCCTGAGCACAATGTTCATTTGCACTTCATGCTCACAATCTGACGACACAACGCTGATATTAAAGAATGCCGTTGCCCGCTGCCAATCCATCGAAAAAGGCTATTATGACATGACCTATTTCAAAAAATACATGGATGAGAACGACACAGTCATATCGAATCATGTCTGTCATTTCATGAAAGTGAAAAAAGATGACATTTTCGGATTCTATTTCAATGATCAAGATTCCAACAGTTTCAATGAATCAACCTACTTCCATAAACAAATCTATTTTGGCGACAGCCTTCTCACTTATTTTGATTATGACAGCGCTTGGGTCATTTATGATTGTGGGAAATGGTCGGACGACATCAAAAGGTTCAAACACAATTTTGATTTCTTCACCCTTTTCACGAATAAAAGCTGTTTTCCGCTCATGAAGAAAAACGCCCTCACTAAACTTTTGTATGACTTTGAATCGTCGGAAACCACACTCCACGGCGATTCGTGCTATTTGGTGACAATCAACGAGAAAATCAATAATGACGAGGAAGACGATGGCGAATATTTCAAGAACATCCGCCATGAAATGAAATTCTGGATTCTGAAAGACGGATTCTTGCCTGTTCAGTATTCCGTCGCATTTGATGTTGTCGAACAAAACGACACCTTATATCAATGCGAATTGTTTACGCTGATCGATTATTCCTTTGACGATTTTGACGAAAACCTGCTCAGCATGAAAGCCGTGCCTGAAAATGCCACCTTAAAGGATTACGAGCCATACGTTGCGCCCGAACTTTTGTCCGAAGACACATTGGCACCT
>JAGHSL010000152.1 GCA_018065885.1 Candidatus Limimorpha equi | reverse complement strand
GAACTCGTTGCCGATGACTGGACCATCGAAAACGGCATTATGACGCCAACATTGAAAGTGAAGCGCAAGGTCGTCCAGCAACGCTACAAGAATTTGATTGACTCCATGTTTGAATAAACCGAAAACTATCCATAAATGCTCGTCGAAACGGACTTCCGCTTGGAGGTCCGTTTTTTTCACCAATTACGACGAATATGAAAACTATCGTCTAATTTTACATGCATTCCTGAAGCGGACAGACTTCGGACACACCTACCCCGATTTCGCAAGGCTTTCACTTCCGAAACCTGATAAACGGATAACACCGATTGAAGACGAACACGGATTTGTCGGATTGACACGGATGTTTTAAAGCCGCTGATTACACAAAAATTTTGGATGCGCCCTTCGACAAGCCCCTTCGACAGGCTCAGGGTGAGCAGGGAACAAAGCGCATGAATTGGCACTGATTTTTAGCAAATACAAATTACCGATAATTTGCCGTTAATAATTTGACGGGCGAGAAATTAATGATTCATTTATGGAAATTTGCGTTTCGAAAATCTATTCATATTCTCTTTTTGAACTCTGACAAAGTAACAACCTGAAGTGGCGGAATTATCGGTGTTTCCAAAATGTCTTTATCTCCGGATACCAAATAATCCGATGAAGATTGATAAGCAATGTCGAAAAGGAAATTGTCTTTAGGGTCACAGCAACCATCAAAAGATAGCTCTATTTCAATAAGTCTTGTAAGGTTCTCATACATTGACAAATATCTTTCCATCGGCAAAGTCAGGTATTTGGAAAACTTTTTCCGAGACATCACAATTTTCAATTCATTGGTAAGTTCCTTTGCACGATACAAGGATACTTCATGAAACAAAACCATTTCCGTTAATTCGGTGATTTTTCCACCTAAGAAATACGAAATCCAGATGTTGGTGTCAAAAACGGCTTTAGTTTCCATGTCTGGCTTTCCTTACTTCTTCAACAATTTCAGCCATGGAGATGTCGTTTTTCTTCACCGATCCATCGATTTCCTGTGCTTGATTCAAAAGCAAGAGCATTCTCAACTGCTTTTCCAACTCCACTTGTTGTTCTTCCTCCAAACTGCTTACCATCAAGTTGATACGTTGCAATCTGTCATTATTGGATGTTGCTGTATTTACTACATTTGCCATAATCTTATCTAATATATCTGCAAAAGTACACATATTTTACGATTTCGCAAGGCTTTCAATTCCGAAACCTAACAAACGGAAACACCGATTTAAGACGAACACGGATTTGACAGATTTGCACGGATGTGCTGCTTCAAAGACTACGCAGATTAATAGGATTATACGGATTCTTTTAAAGCCGCTGATTGCGCTGATTACGCAGAAATTTTGGATGCGCCCTTCGACAGGCCTCTTCGACAGGCTCAGGGTGCGCAGGGAGCAAAGCGCATAAATTTGCACTGATTTTAGCAACCACAAATTACCGATAATTTTCCGTTAATAATCTGACTGACAAAAAATTAATGATTCATTTATGGAAATTTGCGTTTTATCTCTGGCTGCCTGAGCTTTATTTCCTCATCGCTGCAAAGGCGGTAAACCTCGTTGCTGATGTAATCCTCAAGGCTTTGCACGTTTTTCTTGTTTGCACCAAAGTTGAGGATGTTGATGAAAATCTGGTTGGCCGATTCGATGACCACTTTGCTTGACTGCGTGCCCGTGGCCACGACATGAATGATGATATTCTCGCCCAAGGCCAACAGGCTCATGCCATGCCGTGCCGTAATGACAAAAGTGTCATCATTCGGCACGACACGCCTGAACTTGAATTAAACGAATAATCCCTATAATTTATACAATCATCAAAAAATTATTGAATCATTTTATCAGTTATTAAGACGCTTCACGATAGCATCCTGTATTTTTTGCAAATCTGGTTGATCGAAGAAGCCTTTATTGATACATTTGATAATGATTTGGGCAAAGGTTCCTGTTGGCATTTGTTCAAGAGAATCACAAAAATCAATATCGTTATAACGGCTGCCACTATCTTCAACATCTTTTTTTTTTGAGCATCTTGGGACTCTGTTTTTGGAATCTCCGTTTTAGAAGAAGGAATGATGTTTGTTGGACTGCAATTCACCATTTTAACCTTCAAACAACCCTCATCTTTTTTTTCAGAAAAATAAAGAAGAGACTGATATGGAATATATGATGTAATCCCTTTCAGTTTCATCTTTTCAAACAATTTGGAATCTCCTTCTCTTAGCTCGTCGAATGTGGAAATCAACATGATTTCATTTTCCTCATTAGCAACAGATTGGCGAATTTTGTCTGATTTGCCCAATTCACTAAAATCTTGACAATTTTGGAAAAAGTCCACCAATTGATTTCCTGCAAAATGCAACCCACCACGCAAAGAAAACATTTCTGCAAATCTTTTTTCAAAAGAATTAAGATTGGCTATAAGATAAAGGCACATATTATTCAACATATCCCTATCTTCTTCGTCACCCACAAATTGAATGGCTGTTTTAATTGGTGTTCCATCAGTATCAGAAGTCGGCCCTGGTATCTCACGCAAGATCAGAGCAATCTTTCCATCTGTGACTTTACGATACAACAACTTTACACCTCCGTTATCAAAATAATACTCACAAAGTTCAGGGAAATCACGTCTTTCATTCTTCGTAACCTCCTGTTGTGTCAAGGGTTCATCCGCTTCTCCATTGATGCGAAAAACCCTGAATCCTCCATAAGAGAATTGGCAATAGTATCTAATCATAACTCACGGGATTGTTGTAACAATTTTTTTAAAGCCATCACCACTCACTTTAATCATATCTTTGCTTATAAGTTGTTCTACGACTTTGTTATAAGCATCCAAATACTGACCAAAAGGTGGATCAATGAAAAAGCCAATGAGTTTTGCCAACCAACTTCTTGTTGCGTTTTCTTCGATTTGTTTTTCCACTAAAGCCTTTTCTTTTTCCACCAAAAACTTGACGATATGGTAAGCTGGCTGTTCGCTATCCTTGGGAGAAAAACCCACTCCATTTGTCTTATACCATGACAATGGAATTCGGACAGAGTTGATGATCAACTCCGGGTCTTCTTCAATATGATAATTATCAGCATCGCCTATCTTTCCATCTTTAAACATCACTTGTCCAGTGATTTCGTTCACAGAACATTTCTCACCTATTGTGTCGTTTCCTGACTTGAAACAGCGTTTTCCATCAAGAAGTTTAACATGTTCAATGCCACCTACAGTCTGTATCGGCATAATCATAAAATCAAAAGAGCCTTCGTTGACCAAAGTATTGATGAGAGTACGGTACGCCTTACACACCTTGCCAGCCACTTCTTCCCCTCTGCCCTCGCGAATCCATTTCTCACATTTCACAGGACAGAAAATAATCATTTTGCGATTATATATGCTGCCACAAACTTCATCCCGCGTCATCATTGAAGTGATTTCCTCAACCCTATTATACACTTCGTTGATGTCATCATCTTCCTGCATCATATAAGGCGTATCGATGGCTATGATATAAACATCACATTCCTTTAATTGAGCGACAACCTCTTCGTTTTTACCATCTTCCATTTTTTCTCCAGGAACATCAACAAAAGAAAACGTTACAGGTGAAGCTCCGTTTATCTTCATTTGAATTTCATAAACACTTTTGCCTTTAGATGGAGACATGTCAACTAGAAAACTATTGTTGACGCCCATCCCTTTCATATTTTTTAAATATGAATTGATTTCATGTCGTTTTTCGCTAAGCCTTACAGCAACAGCTTCATTGACATTTGATGAGTATTGGGTCTGATCCACAACAGTAAAGAGGCTTCCATCCGTCTTTTGATCCAATGCGTATAGAATGGATGCCAAAATGGATGATTTCCCAGAACGGCGGCCTCCTAACATTATTATTTTATGCGCCATAATTTATTAGATTAAAATGATATGATAAATAACTTAGATTCTTTGAATTGAGCCATTGAATTGTTATACAGCTCCCATTTTTTCATTTCTTCATTTCTACTCACCAAACCGAGGAAAACATCTTTCCAAATCATACGTTTGTTTTTCCGATAGAAGTTCTTCAGATTGCGTTTTCCTTCTTTGTCGTACAAGAGATTGTCATAGAATTTTCTGACCAATGCACAATACGAATTATATGGTATTTTCAGCAACGTCTCTTCTATTTGTTCACAAACTCGGTTTGCAATAACAGGTAAGGCATTCTGAATGCTTTGGCAGATAACTTCAGATACATTTTCGGCATCGATGTTCGTAAAATCAGGTTCCAAATATTCGGGACGATTGTATTCACAGTCGATGCAATCAAGAGCGTTGTTGACATAGTATCCCAACAAACCTTCGATATTCATCTTGTAATTAAGGACATCATTCAAAGCTGATTGCACACGAGGATAGTCTTTTGTTTTCTGGTCGACAAGTGCTTCCAGCCAAGCGATTGGCATGTCAGCATCAGTTTGTTGCAAAGGAACGTTTTGCAACATTCCGCCATCTGAAGACTTCAAAATGTTGATAATTTCACCTTTGATTTCATCTTCGAGACGACCAACAACATGGTTTCCAACCTTTTCGAAATCATTTCTGATAGAAGTTCTCACATTGCTAATAAAGAAATGATACACTTCGATAGGCAGTCCATCTTGACCACCTAATTCTAAGCGCGAGCATATTTCTTCTTTTGCCGGTATGTGAGATTTCATGGTTTTCAATACTTTTTTGATTTCATCACGCAACTCGTCACATGGTACATCTCGCGTGCTATACTTTTGAGCCAATTTCTTAATTCTGACGGATAGTTTCAGCTCGTCTTCGTAAATGGAATCAAACTTATCTTCTTCTTCCTGATTAGTGAAAGAACTCTCTGACACCACAGCATCAATCTTACAGAACAAGTCAAAATAGGCTTCGTAGGCATCCTTGCATTTTGAATTTGCAGAAGCCAGCAAGTTAGCGTCAACTTCTGCAAGGTTCTCTGACAAGAAATCAAGCATTGGCTTTAAGAGACGCTCTTCAACTTCTTCTTCATTTGCACAATCAACTTTCTGAATGAAAGCAGTTTTCAGAGTCTTTCCCAATTTTTCATTCAACTGTTGATACAGTTCTTCACCCGACTTTCTGTTATCACCGAAAATATTGAGCACATAGAAAAGCCATTTTTCGATAGCACGGCCATCCATTTTCTGATTAATCATGTCGTATAATTCATCATCCTCTTCGCGGATACCATCTCTTAAATTATCGGGACGACGCAACAAAATAGCGGCATCGCTATCGTTGACCATTGTCTCAACAAGTTTGTCTCTTAATCCGATAGCGGTATCGCCCAGTCCGATTGTATCGACAAGCATGATTTTACCAGCTTCATTATAAGGAAATTCTGTAAAAATCTGAACATCTTTCACTCCAAGATAGTAAAACACTTTAGTTTCATCTTCCAAATACTGTGAAGCATATTTACGGATTTCTTTTTTGTCATGAAGCTCAATTTTCTGTCCCAAATAAGAAACATACTCTGAAAAGTGTTCAACATATTTTTTCAGATGTTTCAACTGAGAACTTTTCTTGTTGCTAGCCCCAACATCAATCCTTCCCGTGTCAATATTTGGAATATCAGAGATAGAACCAATCTCAAATTTCACATCCAACGCTTCCAAGTATTTCTGAACTTGTTCCATCAGTTCTTTAGCCGAAAGGAAGTTCACGATAGCATGTAGCGGTCCTTCCGCATTGCAAATAACAGATTTTGCGCCTGTGCAATCTCCACCTTTATCAGCCGGAATGATTTCGTTCTCTAAACCGCTGATAGATTGCAGAAGACGGCTTTTTCCCTGTCCTGCACGACCTATCACACTGATATTGATTGTATCTCTATTAAATCTTGATTCAAGATTTTGCAGTTCTCCAATACAAGCTTTCACTTTTCCAATGACATTTTCTGGAGATGCATCTTGAACATGCTGTAGATAAAGCGGGGCTTCAATTGACATCATGTAATGACTACCTTGGCAATTTTCGATTTGTTCCATAATATGGTTGCGGAACATTTCAAAATCCTCCAATTCCTTTAAAAGCCCTTTGTAAAATTCAAGTTTTTCTTTCACAAATTTCAGATGGCCACAATCTGCATAGATTCCAATACCTTTACGATGACTTATGATATCATCTATTTTTTCTTTATAACTCATATTATATTGATTTAGAATAATATAAACAATTTCGTTTTTGTGTTATTCTTGTTCTTGGCTTTATTACTTTCACCCAATTCTCTCCACATCCAGCCAAGCCATGCTCAAAGCTCCGGCTTTCCTGATGTCGATTCCATAAATGCGCATGAAGGCATCCACGACGGGTTGTCCGCCGTTGGTGGTAACTGGATTGCTCATGCTGTTTGTCACCACGTCAACGCTCATGCCGCGCTCCAAGCGGATGCCGTTGGTGTTTTTGCTGTTTTTTACTGTTACTCTGTATAACATAATGCTCTTATTTTAAGGTTGTTATTTCTCCAATATCCGTTTTCCATCCGCAGGCGCAGACACGAAAAAAGCGTGAGTATTTTCGTCTTTCATGTCTAAACCTGAAGGGTAACGCCAACATTGCTGCTGGTGTCTCCGGCCAAGGAAACCCTGATAGATAGACTGATAAGAAGCAAATGTCCCACGCTCATATCCAAACAACGGTTTGTTCCATTTGTCGAATATATGAGCTGGAAAGAGCACTTGCCGCTTATGCCCTCTATCAAAAATCTTGGCCGGATTTCTCAGGAAGGACATCGCAGTGTCTTTACCAACAGAAACGGATTTCTCCCCATTTCCGCCGTCAAAGATATAACTTTTCGGCAAACAAATGCTCTTTGTATTCATTTTTCTTCTTTTTTCCTATTTTATCCTCCGTTTCGGCAAGCTCAACGGGCTATATTTACTCAAACGCAAATTTCCACAAATGAACCATCAAATTCCTACCCCTCAATCTTTTACGGATAATTAGCGATAATTTGTGTTTCCCATATCCTCCTAACTCCTCATTCCTAACTTCTAACTTTCTTCGCGTCCCTTCGACAAGCTCAGGGAGCTAAATCAACTCCTTCCTCCA
>JAGHSL010000224.1 GCA_018065885.1 Candidatus Limimorpha equi | reverse complement strand
CCACAACGGCCCATGGCAGGAAAGAGAGTACAAGAACTGGCAGAAGATTTACCAGAAATAAAAATATCCTAGATGAGATGAAAAAGCGCAGCGGAACGATTCTGCTGCGCTTTTTTTATCGGAATATAGAATGCGAAGCAGGGAAATCTCCTATACGATTTCGATTTTAGTCATACTTCCCACATGCCGACAAACTATCATAATCAGAAATGATTTCTAAAACAAAGAAACAAATGTCTTTGCGTCAGCGTCTTTCATGACCATGATTTTGCTTTCGGGACGAAACTCAAACGGCACATAGCGGAACACTTGCGCAGCCGCAAACTGGTTGTCTTTCGACCGTATGACGCGCATACGCACATTGCCATCGCATTGCGCCTTCATTTGCTTGATGCCGTTCAGATTTTTGCTTTCCAACGACTGTTTCAGACTTGCAAAATCATCGGCACCATAATAATAATCGTGGCAGCAGGTGACGGAATTGGTCGGCTTGTAAAACCATTTCTTTGATTGCCAAATGATTTGGAAAGCACCATAGCAAACCAGTACGATGCCGACAAAAATCATAGCGTAGGCTAATAATGTGTTTGCACTCATTTTCTGAATGATGAACAAGGCAATGCCCACTACGCAGGCAACGATGCCCAAGGCCAAAGCCGAAACGTTTGTTTTTCTTTCCAGACCTTCGATTTCGTATTTGTTGATGTCCGGGATATTGTTGTTTTCAGTTGTCATTTTTATGTGTATTTATTGGTTGATAGTTTGGCTACTGGCTATCGGCTTTTAGCTACTGGCTTGGCTGTTCATCAAATAACGGTTTTTACTTTGTTTAGATGAAATACTAAGCCAGAAGCCAGCGGCTAATAGCCAGAAGCCATTTAAAATTTAAGGCAACATGTGTAATGTCACCGATTAGTGAATTCAAAATACGTTTTTCGGAATCCGCTAAATCAGGAGGCGTCTCAGCCGGATGATGTTACAATCCTTCGGGAACGCAACTAAATGGGTGATGGATTTGCGGCTCAGCTTGAACGAATTTGGTGTGCGGGCCGAAATCAAAGTGACGAAATGAACGGTATGGTTTGGATTGGTTCGGTTTCTTTCCGTCAGGTTGCGTAAGCTTGAAACAGGCAGCACGTTGGCCACTTCCTGCTGAACGGCGTTCCGCTGGCTTGCCGTGGCATTGTAGAGCGACATTCGGGCGGCTTCGATATTGTCGGCGATGACAGATGTCTGCTTGTCGTTCAATTCGTCGGACGAAACTGATGAATTTCCAGTGCATCCGCAAAAGCAGAACAACAACAGAAACAATATGATGCCTTTTATTTTCATGCAAACCTATTTCGATACAAAAATAGAAATTATTCCAATTTGGTTCATTTTTTTGTCACAAAACTTTCAAAACTATGGCAAAATCTGAAATCATACTAATAACGGCGCACAACTGTGCCGCCGTTGGAAGCGTGCCAGTTGGCCGCTTCCTTACCAAAAGAAAAAGTTTTGTACAGGTTTTGATAGTTTTGTGAAACCTATCTCCGGCGGTTTCTCCGTCCACGGCCTTCAACGATTCTCGAGAACTTGTTCTTCGACCGTTTCATCTTTGAGAACGAAGTGACGGTTCCAGCCTTAGGTCCTTTCAGGCTCAAAATATGAGAACGCGCCGCCACGAAGCCATTTTCATCGGTATCATCAATCTTGCCGAACTTGTTCTTCTTGGAAGCAAAAATGATGACATTGTCAACAAACCAGCTGTTGACATAGGCACCTTCACCCGTATAGTAAAGGCAGAAATACTCCGATTTGCTCGGCCATTCCTCCATGTCGAAAGTCAGCAGATACTGGCTTTGGACGACGCTGCCGGTTATCGTGTCTTCCCAAATGCTTTCCCACGATTCGCCGTCCTGCGAAATGCCAATGCCGATTTGTACGTTCAAGGTGCCCGCCGTCGCTTCCAGGCAATGATTGAACTGAAAGTTGATGAAATCGTATTTTTCCAATTCCACAATTGGCGTGATGAG
>JAGHSL010000325.1 GCA_018065885.1 Candidatus Limimorpha equi | reverse complement strand
CGGATTTTATTTGGTGCCTTTTTTTTCATGTCTCAAAAATATTGTTTTTTCCACAAACAAGTGAAAAATATCAACAAAAAAATATTTTTTTTCAGTTTTTTGTTGCATGTAATTGAAAAATACCTATTTTTGCAGCGGTTCCTATCATAATAACCTCATAGCTGAGCAATCAGCTGTGAAATAAAAGGTTTCATAAATTTTGGTTTTTGGTTCTTGAAAATCCCGGCACCCGCTGGGATTTTCTTGTTGTGGACAATTGGAAATTCGTATATTTGCGGCAATTATAAAACACGATTACAATGAAAATAGAACTTTCTCATCTCGAACCGTTCCTTGGAAAGGACGCGATTCTGTCGGCTGAAACGAAGGTTGCAGCCACCTACAATACAATTTACAACAAGACTGGCGAAGGCAACGATTTTCTCGGTTGGGTCAATCTGCCTTCCGAACTGGACGAAACGCTTATCAGTGATATTGAGCAGACAGCCAAAGACTTACGCGCGAAATCCGACATTTTTGTCGTCATTGGCATCGGCGGTTCCTATCTTGGTGCCCGTGCCGTGATTGAGGCCTTGTCGAATCATTTTGCGCCTTTGGCTGACCAAAAGCCGCTGATTGTTTACGCTGGTCACAACATGAGCGAGGATTATCTCAGCGAGCTGATTGAGGTTCTCGACAAGAAGGATTATTCCTTGGCTGTGATTTCGAAATCGGGCACGACGACCGAACCTGCCATCGCTTTCCGCATCCTGAAACAACACATTATTAATAAATATGGCGAGAAGGAAGCCGCTTCGCGCATCATCGCCATCACCGACAAGGCAAAAGGTGCTTTGAAACAGCTGGCAAATGTGAAAGGCTACAAGACTTACGTCGTCCCCGATGATGTCGGTGGCCGTTTCTCGGTTCTCACGCCTGTCGGTTTGCTGCCAATCGCAGTGGCTGGCATCGACATCCGCCAATTGATAAAAGGTGCAGCCGAAATGGAAAAGATGTGCAAGGCCAATCCGACTTTGAACGGCAATCCGGTTTCGGAGTATGCCGTGGTGCGCCAGGCCTTGTACGATATGGGCAAGACCAATGAAATCATGGTCAACTATGAGCCGCGTTTAGTGTATTTTTCCGAATGGTGGAAACAACTTTTCGGTGAGAGTCATGGTAAGGATGACAAGGGAATTTTCCCTGCATCGGTCACATTCTCAACGGATTTACATTCCATGGGACAATATATTCAGGATGGTTTGCGCAACATTTTTGAAACGGTCATTTCGGTTGAAAACTCCAACCATGAATTGCGTATTCCTAATGAAAACGAAGACTTGGACCAACTGAATTATATTGCCGGCAAGCGCATTTCTGAAGTCAACCACAAGGCTGAATTGGGAACAATCTTGGCTCATGTTGATGGCGGCGTGCCGAACATCCGCATTGTCATTCCTGAGATTTCTGCAAAAGTGCTTGGCGAATTGATTTATTTCTTCGAAATGTCGTGCGCCTTGAGCGGCTACACCTTGGGCGTGAATCCATTCAATCAGCCTGGCGTTGAGGCTTATAAGAAAAACATGTTCGCTTTGTTGGGTAAGAAAGGCTACGAATCGCAGACCGAGGCTTTGAAGAAGCGTTTGGAACTGTAAATGATATGAAAAAGATAGAAATCATGGCGCCGGTGGGTTCTTACGAAGCCCTTTCGGCAGCAATACAGGCTGGGGCCGGAAGCGTTTATTTCGGCATCGGCAAACTGAATATGCGTTCGCGCTCGGCGAAGAACTTCAATTTGGATGACTTGAAGCAGATTGCCGAAATTTGCAATGCCAACGGCGTGAAAAGTTACGTGACCATCAACACAGTGATTTTTGACGAGGAAATCGAGGAAATGCACCAGTTGGTTGACGCGGTGAAAGCCAATGGTATTTCGGCCATCATCGCTTCCGACCAAAGCGTCATTCAATATGCGCGTCAGATTGGCGTGGAAGTCCACATGTCGACGCAGACCAACATCACCAACATTGAGGCTGTGAAATACTATTCGCAGTTTGCAGATGTCATGGTGACGGCGCGCGAACTGAATGTGAATCAGGTGAAACGCATTACCGAGCAGATTGAACAGCAGCAGATTCGCGGGCCGAAAGGCGATTTGGTGCGCATCGAGGTTTTCTGTCACGGCGCTTTGTGCATGGCCATTTCGGGCAAATGCTACTTGAGTCTGGACAATTATAATTCGTCGGCTAACCGTGGTGCTTGCCTGCAGCTTTGCCGCCGTGGCTACGAAGTCCGCGACCGCGAGGAAGGCATTGAATTGGCCATCGAAAACGAATATATCATGTCGCCCAAAGACCTTTGCACACTGCCTTTCTTGGACAAGGTTTTGGATGCAGGTGTCGAAGTGCTGAAAATTGAAGGTCGTGGCCGTTCGCCGGAATATACCAAGGTGACGGTGGCGGTTTATCACGAAGCTATCAAAGCCATTGAAGAAGGCACGTTTACGCAGGAAAAAGTCGATGCTTGGATGGAGCGTTTGCGCAGTGTCTATAACCGCGATTTCTGGGACGGCTATTATTTGGGTCGCAAGACTGGAGAATGGACGCAAGTGTATGGTTCACAGGCTACTAAGACGAAACTTTATGTCGGTCAAATCACCAATTATTTCAGCAAATTAGGCGTTGCCGAAATCCGTATGGAAACCCACGACCTGAATGTCGGTGATGAAATCATGATCATCGGCCCAACGACAGGTGTTTATGAAGATACGATTGAAGAAATCCGCGTAGATTTGAAGCCCGTCCAGCAAACCGTGAAGGGCGAGTATTGTTCCATTCCCGTGAAGTCGTTGGTGAGGCGCGGGGATAAGGTTTATAAGGTGGTTTCCACCATGTAGGGCTGTCGCACCGAGGCAGCCGCTTCGAAAATTCGTCGTGCGGAGGCCATAGTATGACAATCCTACAAACCATTCATTGCTTTACCCAAATAAGCTTGCTGACATCGTAGCCTCGGCGTGTGGCTTCTGCAAGAATGGCTTGCTTTACGTTCTCGTCCAGTTTCGGTGTGCGAGAAAGGATCCAAAG
>JAGHSL010000072.1 GCA_018065885.1 Candidatus Limimorpha equi | reverse complement strand
TACCGGACTCGAACCGGCCACCTTCAGATTGCGAACCTGACGCTCTACCAGATGAGCTAAACCCCCAATGCGGCTGCAAAAGTACAATTTTTTCTTTTTGGCAAGAACAACAATGCAGAATTAAATGTAATTTTGCAGCCTTAAAAATCTATCATCACTATGAATGTCGAAGAATATATCGTTGCCCGCGTCAATGCCTTGTTGCACAGCGACAATGCGAAGATAGTCAAACGCTTGGAAGGCGGAATGAGCAACTACACCTACATTGTTGAATGCCTTGGCAAAAAATACACTTACCGCGTGCCGGGCAAATTTGCCGAAAAATTCGTTGACCGTGTCGAAGAATGGGAAAACATTCAGGAAGTCAACAAGTTGGGTTTGAATAACGTTACGACCTACGTCGAAATCATGTCGGGCGAGAAACTGGCTGAATACGTCGAAGGCACCATCATGTCGGAAACGGATGTGGTTTCGTACAACGAAATGTCGGTCAAGGCCTTGAAGCAAATCCATAACAGCGACCTGAAATTCAGGCCATACAACGCTTTCCAGCGCCTTGACGATGACGAGCGTTACTGTTTTGAAACAGGTTTCGAGCACCCAATTGAATACATACAACTCCGCAAGCAACTTGACGCCATGCGCCAGAACCATGCCCAAGTGAGGCAAGTGCCTTGCCATTGCGACTACCAACCCACCAATCTGGTTATCAATGGCGATAAGCTCTACGTCCTCGACTGGGAATTTGCCGGCATGAATGACCCGTTCTACGACATTGCCTGTTACGGCAACATGGGCTTCGACAAAGCCTTGTCGCTGCTTGAAACATACGTTGGACACAAGCCCACCAAGGAAGAGTTGCAACGCCTTTATTTCCACCGCGCTTTCCAATGCCTGCAATGGTACAACGTGGCCATTTTCAAAGACAGAATCGGGCTTAGCAAAGACCTCAACATGGATTTCAACCAAGTCGCGCTCATGTTCTTCGGCATGGCCAAAGACCTGATTGAGACTTACGATTCACTCTGATTGGAAAATCGTTTTGTACCGACAAAAACGATAAAAACAGGAATTTTATAATCACAAGAAACACGCCATTCGTCAAGCTGAGTGACGTGTCTTCTTATTCTCTCATAAAACGTTCAATTTCATTCTCATTCATCGAACGAAATTCGTATTCATGAATCACTTTTCCATTTTCCAACAATAGAATGACAGGGAAAACGCCATTGGTGATTTTCAGCAAGTTGACGGCATCTTCATAGATTATGTCTTGATAATTTTGCGATTGCGAAAGCTCATAAAAACGCGATTTGCCTTCTTCGGATCCCATGAAAACGTAACAAATGTTTTCGGCAGGGAAGCCATTAAATTGTTGCATCAGAGAGAGTTTGTGCGCAGCCTTTTGGCAATAATCGCAAGCCGTTGAGAAAAAGCAGACAATTTTTTTGTCCTCATCGAGATGTAAACTGTCCAAAGGCGGTTTTTGCAAAGCTGCATCAAAAAGTTCAACATTCAGGTTTTGTTGCGGCTTGTATGCTGATGTGAAATTGTCGGGCGGCGAAACTGCGAAAATGCCAATAGTTGACACGACAATGGTGCCCGCCAA
>JAGHSL010000353.1 GCA_018065885.1 Candidatus Limimorpha equi | reverse complement strand
CTTCTATTCGGGTTACTGCAATATGTACAGCTACGGCTACCGCAGCTATGGCCACTCTGTTCGTGCAGTGCGTTCCGCGCGTCAGAAATAGCCCTTGTTTCCTGCTACGTGCAGGGGCGAAAAACTTGCCGGGTGGGGCGCGCACGGGAGTGCGCAAAGACGGAAACAGCAAGCGCATTGCCCATGGGCAGTGCGCTTGCTGCATTTATGTGAGATTTGTGAGAGATTTATGTCCTGTATGTTGTTACCTATCGGTGTTCTGCCTGCCGGGGTGCTGCCACGCACGCCTATGGCGTACATGGTTACTAAGGTGGCGTTTTCCAGACGCTTTGGACGGCACAGTGGAGCAGTATGGGAAACTGGTGGAAAAATTATTGATTCATTTTGGTGAATTTGCGTTTGTTATGAAAAAGATTTCTATTTTTGCAGTGGAAATTTACCTTGAAAATCCAAATCGCTAATTGGAATATTCAAGTAAAATCCAAATCGGTAATTTAAATTTTAAAGGAATGTATAACCGTATATACCCAATTCAAGACGACATCCAGGAAATGAGTGTGTTCCTGTTTGGAGCCAGAAAAACAGGAAAATCAACCTATCTCCGTTCCCGATTTCCGCAGGCTTCTTACATCGATCTCCTCAATTCTTCGTTGCGTTCGGCCTACCGCAATCGTCCCGTTACGCTTTATGAGCAGTTTGCAGGCAAGGATGCCGGCACTGTTGTCGTCATTGATGAAATACAGGAAGTCCCGGAACTGCTGAACGAGGTGCATCGTCTCATCTCGGAATTCGACATCCGTTTTGTCCTTTGTGGCAGCAGTGCCCGCAAGTTGAAGCGGAAGGGTTACAACACCCTTGGAGGCCGCGCCTATCCGTGTACGTTTTATCCTTTGGTGAGTGCCGAAATTCCCGATTTCGACATCAACCGTGCGGTCAATCAGGGCATGTTGCCGCAACATTACCTGTCGCCAAATCCGGCAAGATTACTGTCGGCCTACGTAGATGCCTATCTTCAGCAGGAAATCAAGGCTGAAGCCATCGTGCGCAACCTGGATGCCTTTGAACGTTTCCTCGAAGTTGCCGCACACACTGATGGAGAAATGGTCAATTACAGCAACATTGCCAGCGACTGCCAAATCAATTCAACTTCGGTGAAACAGTATTTCGACATTTTGCAAGACACCTTGATTGGCTTTATGATTCCTGCTTACACCAAGACGGTGAAACGCAAACTGGTACAGGCGCCGCGTTTCTACTATTTCGATGTGGGCGTTGCCAATTATCTTTTGCACCGCAAGAATCTTGTCCGAGGAACGGTTGAATATGGCCACGCTTTTGAGCATTTTGTCATTCAGGAACTTGTCGCCTACTTGGGCTATTCGCATGACCGTCGCCGCCTCAGTTACTGGCATACCTACGCAGGTAACGAAGTGGATGCTATTATCGGTGATGCGGAGCTGGCCATTGAAATCAAGTCGGTGGAGACCGTGCAGTCCAAACATCTGAAAGGACTGAAGGCATTCAAGGAAGAACACCCCGATTGCAAACTGATGATTGCTTCCCTCGATCCCATAACGCGTAAGTCGGAGGATGTTGACATGATTAATGTCTATGATTTCCTGCGGATGCTTTGGAACGGAGAATTGTTTTAGCAATTGTTTGAAATCAAACTACCTTTTATGTGTAGCTCAATCCTCCAAATCGAATAACAAAACAGCCTCTGTCTCCAGAGGCTGTTTTGTTTTGTAGAGACGCGATTTATCGCGTCTCATAAATCATTTATTGGTTTAGCAACCGCGTTCCTTGTTAATGGCGGCTTGTGCTGCGGCCAGACGTGCAACAGGTACACGGAATGGTGAGCAGCTGACGTAGGTCATGCCGGCATTGTAGAAGAATTCGACTGATGCAGGATCACCACCGTGTTCACCGCAAACACCGCACTTCATGCCAGGACGGGTGCTGCGACCGCGTTCGACGCCGAGTTTCACGAGTTGGCCAACACCTTGCTGGTCGAGGGTCTTGAATGGGTCGGCAGCGATAATCTTTTGGTCGATGTAGGTGTGGATGATTTCGTTCACGTCGTCGCGTGAGAAGCCGAGGGTCATCTGGGTGAGGTCGTTGGTGCCGAATGAGAAGAACTGGGCCACTTCAGCGATTTCGTCAGCCATCAGGGTAGCGCGTGGGATTTCGATCATGGTACCGTAGAGGTAGCTGATCTTCACGCCGAACTTAGCTTCCACTTCAGCTTGGATCTTGTCGGCGATAGCCTTCTGGTGTTTCAATTCCTTGATGTCGATGGTCAGAGGAACCATGATTTCGAGGTGTGGATCGTAACCTTCAACCATCAGTTCAGCGGTAGCTGTGAACAGGGCGCGGAACTGGATTTCGGAAATTTCAGGATAGACGATACCGAGACGTGCGCCACGGAGACCCATCATTGGGTTCACTTCGTGCAAAGCGTCGATTCTCTTCTTGATTTCTTCGAAGGTAATGCCTCTTTCGGCAGCCTTAGCACGTTGCTTTTCTTCGGTTTGTGGAACGAATTCGTGCAAAGGTGGGTCCATCAGACGGAAAGTGAGAGGCTTGTGGTTCAAAATCTTCAGGGTGCTCTTAGCGGCTTCCTTGATGTGTGGTTCAAGTTCGTTGAGGGCAGCTAAACGTTCTTCCTTGCTTGAAGAAAGGATCATGTTGCGGAGAATGTCGAGAGGTGTAGCACCGTTCTTGCCGTAGAACATGTGTTCGATACGGAACAGACCGATACCTTCAGCACCGAAGTTGACAGCGTTTTGGGTGTCTTCTGGAGTGTCAGCGTTGGTGCGGACGCCCATGCCTTGATACTTGGCGACGAGTGCCATGAATTCCTGGAAGCGTGGGTTCTCTGATGAGTCGATCATGCCAACAGCTTCGCCGTAGACATAGCCGCTTGCACCATTCAGGGCGAGGGTGTCGCCTTCGTTGAACTTCTTGCCAGCGATGGTGACAGTGCGTTCTTCCATGTTGATCTTGACAGCGTCGCAACCAACGATGCAGCACTTACCCCAACCACGGGCAACCAAAGCAGCGTGTGAAGTCATACCACCGCGAGCGGTAAGGATACCGTCGGCTGAACGCATACCTTCAACATCTTCTGGGTTGGTTTCTTCACGGACCAAGATGTTCTTAATTTTCTTAGAGGTGTATTCCTTTGATTTTTCGCTATCGAGGGCGATGATACCGACGGCACCACCAGGTCCTGCAGGCAGACCCTTAGCGATGACTTCGTGTTTCTTTTCGTCAGCGGCGTCGAGGATTGGGTGGAGAAGTTCGTCCATTTGGGCAGGAGCCACGCGCATCACCACTTCCTTTTCGTCGATGAGACCTTCGTGCAGCATGTCGAGAGCCATAGTCAGGGCAGCAATACCGGTACGCTTACCGACGCGGCACTGCAACATGTAGAGCTTACCATCCTGGATGGTGAACTCGATGTCGAGCATGTCGTGATAGTTTTCTTCGAGGATGCGGCGGACTTCGCAGAGTTCCTTATAGGTTTCAGGCATGAGTTCCTGCATGGACTTCATGTGCTTGTTCTGCTCATTCTTGGTGTCGTCGTTCAATGGGTTTGGAGTGCGGATACCAGCAACGACGTCTTCACCTTGAGCGTTGATCAGCCATTCGCCATAGAATTGGTTGTCGCCAGTGGCAGGGTTACGTGTGAAAGCAACGCCGGTAGCTGAGCCTTCGCCCATATTACCGAAGACCATGGTCTGAACGTTGACGGCGGTACCCCAGTCATCCGGAATACCTTCGATTTTACGATAAGAAACAGCCTTCTTACCGTTCCAGCTCTTGAACACGGCCTTGATACCGCCTTCGAGTTGGGCTTCAGCGTCATCAGGGAATTCGGTGCCGAGCACTTCCTTGATGCGGATCTTGAAGTCTTCAGCCAGTTGCTGGAGTTCTTCAGCCTTCAGTTCAGTATCTGATTTGTAGCCTTTTGCAGCCTTGAAATCATCAAGCATATCGTCAAGTTGCTTGCGGATGCCCTTGCCATCGACAGGTTCGATGCCTTCAGCTTTTTCCATAACGACGTCGGCGTACATCATGATCAGACGACGGTATGAGTCGTAAACGAAACGTGGGTTGTTGGTCTTCTTAATCAAACCAGGAAGGGTCTTTGAGCAGAGACCGATGTTAAGGACGGTGTCCATCATGCCAGGCATTGACTTGCGCGCGCCTGAACGGCAGCTGACGAGCAGCGGATTCTCAGCATCGCCATATTTCATGCCCATGATGTTTTCCATGTTCTTCATGCCAGCGTGGACTTCGTCCATGAGGCCAGCAGGAAGTTGGCAGTTGTTTTCGTAATAAGCTGTGCAGCATTCGGTTGTAATTGTCAAACCGGCTGGGACAGGGAGTTTCAGCAGACACATTTCTGCCAAGTTAGCGCCTTTACCGCCTAACTCGTTCTTCATCGAAGCGTTACCTTCTGCGGTCTTGCCGCCGAAAGTATAAACGTACTTTGTCATTTTTTGAGTTTTTATTATTGATTAAATACTAAAATTTGCCTTTGATTTTAAGGGTGCAAAATTAGTGAATTATGGAAAACGCAACCCGTTTTTGGGCAAGTTTTTTTCAAAAAAATATGGAATAACTTGCCATAATGTCAGCATTTTCCCATTTGGAACATTTTTTGACTACTTTTGCAAACAAATTATAATCAAAATGGGAGACAGTTCATACATTGTTATTATAGCCATTGTTGCAGTGGTTTTATTTTTTGTTTTTAAGAAATCGAACAATAGGAAAGAACAACAAAATCAGGAAGATAGTGGAAATTCAGAGTCTTCATCAACAGTGGTGAGGAAGAAAAACGGCTATTCCAAATGGGTCGGGGCCGGATTGGGATTCATTTTCGGCGGCGGCATCATTGGAGGCATCATCGGCTATGTGATTGGCAATCTTTTCAGCGGCTGGACCGAAGAGGATGTGAAGAAAAACATGGGCAACACGGCCCAACAGCGCGATTTCAACGTCAGTCTTTTAGTGCTATCGGCTGCCGTGATGAAAGCCGACGGCAAAATCATGAAATCGGAACTCGATTATGTGAAACGCTTTTTCTTGCAGAATTTCGGTCAGCAACGCGCTGAAAACTATATCAAGATGCTGCGCGAAATCCTCAATCAGGATTATAATTTGTATGATGTTGGCCGTCAAGTTGGGCAGTATATGGATTATTCATCGCGTCTGCAACTGCTTCATTATCTTTTCGGTATCGCCAATGCCGATGGTGTCATGGCAGACCAGGAACTGAACGTGCTGCAAAGCATTGCATCATATATGGGCATCACTGGTTCTGATTATGAATCGATTAAAGCCATGTTTGTGCAGACGGTCAACGAAACTGAAAATGCCTACAAGATTCTTGAAGTTGACTCGAATGCCACCGACGACGAGGTGAAGAAAGCCTATCGCGACATGGCCAAGAAATATCATCCCGATTTGGTCAGTCATTTGGGCGACGAGGTGCGCGAAGCCGCCGAAAAGAAATTGCAGGAAGTCAATATTGCTTACGAATCAATTAAGAAGCAGCGCGGGATGGTATGAATTGGCATGAAATGAAAGATTGGCAATAATATACTTTTCGACCCTAAGTTGTTTTTTTTTTGGAAACAAATCTCTAACAAATCTATCATTAATCTCTTTTTTTCTTTCCTGTCCGATTCCCCCTAATCGGGGGTCATCGGAAGCTGCATCTCCGATGCTCTGCATGATAAGAATCGAGCGGTTGCGAGACTCAAAGTCGGATGGAGAAAGGTTTTGTGGGTTTTGAATGTTTTGGTTATAAAAAGGTCAAATTGTATATTGTTGCCGAAAGATTTCTTATGACAACTGCTATTTTTCATTGTTTTCATCATTTTTA